>CAZTXK010000011.1:0-5997 GCA_964617275.1 uncultured Dactylococcopsis sp.
CGGAACAAGACAACTTAAATCAAGTCTTTCAGGAACTGGGAAAACAACGAAAAGAAGCCTATCAAACGGTTAAGAAAACTCTGGACAGTGAAGCCTACCAGGAGTTAAAAACTGAATTAACAGGTTGGCTGGAAAATCCCAAACTAAGCGCGATCGCGCCCCTTCCCATTGCCGAAGTTTTACCTGATTTGCTCTTGCCGCAAGTCAGTCACTTACTGCTTCATCCGGGCTGGTTTGTTCAAAAAACAGAACAAGAAGCCGTTACCACGATTTTAGCGGAAAAAGGAGAAACGCTGCACAATTTGCGGAAAGTTGCGAAGAAAGCCCGTTACCAAATGGAACTATTTACTGAATATTATGATGAAACCTATGGGCAATATGTCAAAAATATTAAAGCGATTCAGAGTGTTTTAGGAAAAATCCAAGATAATTTGGTTTTAACAGAATTTTTAACCCATTGTATGGGAGACTCTTTATCTCACCAATTCCCGCAGCTTTTACAGCAAATTAGTCAGTTTCAGGAACAACAATGGCAAGAATGGGAACAGTTACAGCAACAGTTTCTTGATCCCTCCACACGCCAAAACCTCCGTCTGATTGTCCAAAATCCCTTTCCTGAAACCGATTCTCACCCCGCTAATCATGAATCCCTAGCCATTGGTTAACCAAACGTGCTATCCTAGCACAGTAGTAGGGGTGCGTAGCTCAGGGGATAGAGCACCAGGTTCCGGTCCTGGGTGTCGAGGGTTCAAATCCTTCCGTACCCGTTTCCTTAATTCAGCACAAGACTACGACGCTTTAAAAGAAATCCTCGCATTCCCACAGATTTTGCCCCTTCATAGTCTTCGCTGCGGCTATCGCCAATGTGCCAAGTTTGTTCGGGGTTAACTTGATGCTTCGCGATCGCGCTTTGAAAAATGTTCGGATCAGGTTTCGCTGCCCCAACTTCCGAGGAAATAGTAATACTGCTAAAAAAAGATCGTAGCTTCAGCGCCGTTAAAACCGCATACAGGCGAGAGTCAAAATTAGAAATTACCCCCAATTCTACCCCTTGTTCCTGCCAACGTTGGAGAGAGGGAATGACATCAGGATAAACTTCCCAGGGGTTAGCCGTGGCAAAATGCCGATAGAGACGAGTGAAAAAGACATCAAAGTCGATAAACTTATGGGCAACGCCCACCTTTTGAAAGGTTAATTTGGTAATATCGCGCCACCATTGAAACTCTTTTTCAGGAATTTGGGGCATGGGAAAATTAGGGAACGCGGGGGGAGAAGCGGCTTTAAATACTTGATAAAAGGCTTGATTTAACTCTTCTGGGGAGGCAATAACCCCAAAACGACGCGCGATCGCGCTATAAACTTCACCGACACTCCCTTTTACCCCAAACAAGGTTCCCACTGCATCAAAAAAAATAACTCTTGGTTGTGTCATACTCTCCTATACATTCGATAATAAATTAGACAAGGGTTGAGTAATCCAATTGGAACCCACCGTTACTTGATGTTCAGGGGTGGGCATTCGGGAAAGATAAGCTAACCGACGGGCTAAATAAGCCATTAAGCCATCAAGTTTAACGCCTTCCCCGGTTAAACTGGCATTATCGGTTCCCAGAACCAACATTTCCCCAAGATTGTGATACTTAAAGGGAAGCAAGGGTCGCCCAGTAATGGAAGCCCAAATATTCCATGCACAATAATCCGACTGTTGAAACGCCACTTGCGCTGTCGCCGGAACTAACTTCCCTTTAGCATCTTGGCACGCCGCTAAGTCTCCTAAGGCAAAGACTGAGGTCTGGTTTTCTACTTGTAGGGTGGGATCAACTTTAATTTTTCCCTGTTCATTGTGAGCTAAGTTCAAATTCTTCACTAACTCCGATACCGTTGTCCCCACTGTCCAGATAACAACATCAACAGGAATTGTATCACTTTTACCCTTATATAAGAGCGTAATCTCATTTTCGGTGATTTCTTCTACCGTTGTTTCCGTATCGATCCAGATATCCCGATCGGATAGGGCTTTTTGCGCTGTTTCCCGATTAAACTCAGGGGAAGTTTTTAAGATCATATCCCCGCGTTGAATAATCCGAATTTTGGCACGTTCCTCCATTCGATCGCGCAACTTACAGGCAATTTCTACGCCACTATACCCCCCACCAACAATCGCAATGCGAACTTGATCTTGAGTCTCTAAACCTTTAAGTTTTTCTTCTAACCGATAGGCATCTTGCAAGCTATGAAACGGAAACGCAAATTCAGTTGCCCCCGGTACTATTTCCATGGGCGTTCTTCCCCCCATCGCCAGCACCAACCAATCATAATTCAAGTTTTCTTGATCAGCTAACTGGACTTGTTGTTGTTCAACATTAATATCTGTGACGGTTCCTTGAACAAACTTAATGGGGGTATTGGCTAAAATTTCTGTAAACGGTGGCGCAATTTCCCAAGTTTGTAACTCATCCGTCAATAACTCATAGAGAAGAGGGGTAAATAAAAAGCGATCGCGCTGATCGACCAAGATAATTTCCGGCGCAGGTTGGGCATCCCAAGGAAACTGACTCAAACGGAGGGCAGTGTATAAACCGCCAAACCCCCCTCCTAAAACACAGATGCGACTTCTTGATTCACTCATAGCTTCTTCCAGACCCGTTGCCCCTAATTGTAACGTTTCTTTAATTAACAAGCAGTTATTCCCAAGGATTTCCCACCGGTTGCGAATTGTCTTGCCACTCTCGCCACGACTGACGCACTTCCGCAAATCCCCAATACGCCACCCCCAAGCCACCTATCACTAACACTAGGAGTAAGACAAACCAGCGTAAGCCCGCCTTTTTTTTCGTCTTAGCTGGGGCGGTAACAGGGAGAGTCGGCTGGGAGGAAGCCTCTTTTTGAGAAGTTTTTAATTGCGTGGGATCTTCTCCGGATGCTGATACCGAACACTTGACTAAAGAAACCGTCACATTATCGTGTCCGTTGAAACGATTTGCCAAATTAATCAGCTGTTGGGCAACTTTTGTTAAATTTTTTCCCTCGGTTAAAACAGGGAGAATTGCTTCTTCCCAATACAACTCCACTAAGTCATTATCGCTCAAGCCATCGGAACAAAGTAAGAACACGGATTCCTCATCAATAATGAGGCGTTGGGTTGTGGGGTGTAACAGTTGGGAGGAACTCATCCCCAAGGCTTGGACTAACGCCCCAGCAGAGGGTTGTTGCAGGGCTTCTCGATATAACATATGACCGAGACGAGTTTGGCGGGAGGCTAAATCATCATCTAAGGTTAGCTGATAGCAACCGCCATAGGTGATCCAGTAAATGCGAGAGTCCCCCACATGGGTGAGATACATTTCATGGTGATCCGCTAACGCCATCACCAGCGTGGTTCCCATGCGTTGTTGTCCATAGCGATGTTCGCTGTCGTTTTGGTCGGAAATGACATCATTGGCAACACTGACGGCTTTTTCGATTTCAGTCATGATGGTTTCTGGCGAGGCTGGGTTTTGCCCATTCAAGTGTTGACGCACCTGTTCAATCGCTAATTTTGAGGCAACCTCTCCCCCCTGATGACCGCCTACCCCATCACAAACCATGGCAAGAGTTGATTCAAGTTTCTGAGACTCCTTTTGAGGGTCATAATAGGCATCTTCATTCTGGTTGCGACTGGGTCCCGCTTCAGAGGCAGTGGCGACGTGATACTCATACTGGCGCGATCGCGCGACTTGAGCGATTCCTTTCTCTAACTGCCCAATTAACTCCTCGCTGTGTTTTAACTCCCCTTTCCGTAACTGCTGACACAGTTGTTGGAAAAATAAGCGAATCTCTGGGTGGGCTGCTTCTTGCCAGTTTGACCAGAGATTTCCCAACTCTTTTAGGGTGAGTTCGCTGTCATCCGATTCTAACTGTTGTAACTGAACAATCGGCCCATTTACCCGTACTAACTCAGGATTAATCAGGGTTTTGACGACTCCTTGCACTTGCAACGGTTGCCACAGTTGGCTAATTTGCAATAACCAATTTAATTGACGAATAGCAGTCGCGCCCTGCCAAACCTCTTCCAGCTTGAATAAAAATTGCCCCTGTTCTAATTTTTCTTGGAGACTCGAAGCAAAGGTTTCATATTCGAGTAACCAGCGTTCCTCATTCCCGTAAGGAAGATAGCCATACACTTTCGGAATATGCTGGCGATAAGGGCTGAGCTTTAAATAGGGCTTCAGCCAAGACGGGATCGTTTCTGGGAGATGGGGAGGCTTTTCTGGGTGCGTCTCCAAGACGCAATTGGGACTCACTACCCGATAGCGATCCGCAATTAATTTTCCAATCACCCCGTCTTCTAAGGGGGCTCCCACCACTAACAGATACCGTTTCATCAGATGATTTGGCCCTTAGCCATCCCTTTCCCCATTAACCTTTATATTGTTCTTCTGAGTCTGGGCTTTCTACTTTCGGGACTCCCATACTATAGTTCAAAACGCGGCTATTTAAGTTATAACTAATTTTTCCACTGACTAAAAGATTCCGAATAAAATGTTCTAAGTCTGAGCCAATTCGTCGGAGGTTATACTCAGTTAACTCTTCTCCATCATAGGATTCGACAAGTTCATCAAATTTGCGATAAACCTGATTTAAGTTCTCTTCATCCCAATTAAATTCATTATCGGGATCAATGTCGAGGGTGAGAACATTTTCACTTTCTACTAATTCGTTATCTTCAATCTCTGCGGTGTAGATGCGAACATGACGAGTGGTTGACTTAAATAACATAACTGGTTTTAATCTTGTTTTGAATACACTGAAGGATTGCTTGGCTTTTATTCATTACTTTAACAGGTTTTGACCGAGTTCTCTTGATGGGAGGTGGATTTCGCCTAACATCATGGGAGATTTTGCCCCTGTCACTTGCGGTAAATTTCCGGGATGCTGGTTTTGATATCGCCAGTATGCTAAGACAGCAAACGCGATCGCTTCTTTGAAGTGACGGTTTAATCCCGCCTCATCAGTGGTTGCAAGGCAAGTTTGGGGAAATTGGGCTTGTAAGCGTTGTCGCAAGTAATGGTTTTCACTCCCGCCTCCACAGAGTAGAATGGTATCAGGAAGATTCGGGAGAAAGTTTTGGTAATCTTGCGCGATCGCGCTGACGGTTAATTCGGTCAAACTGGCGAGAAAATCGGCTTCACTGAGATGATAAAGTTTCGCGTCTTCCCAAGCCTGGTTGACATAGGCTTCTCCAAACAATTCCCGTCCGGTTGATTTTGGGGGCGGTTGTTGAAAAAAGTCCTGTTGTAGCCAGTTCTGGACTAACTCTAGACAGGGCGTTCCTTGCGCTGCCCATTGTCCGTTCTCATCGTAGCGTTGTTTCCCCGCCGTTAATTTTTGCACGGCTAAATCCAATAAACTGTTCCCCGGCCCATTATCCCAGCCATAAATTTTATCTTCCCAGTGGGGGGAATTGCGAGGGGGTAAATAGGTGACATTACTAATTCCGCCAATATTCTGCACGCAACGACTGAAATGGGGATGAGACAGCAAACAAGCATCAACTTTCGGCACTAAAGGCGCACCCTGTCCGCCTTGGGCGATATCCGCCGCCCGAAAATTGGTGACCGTCGGACGTTGGGTTAAATGAGCAATCATCGCTCCTCGTCCCAATTGTAGGCTATAACCGAGAGAATGCTGAGGAGGACGATGGAAAACGGTTTGTCCGTGAGATCCGATTAATGCGGCAGTGAAATTGGTATTTGTTTCTAGGGTTTGGGCGCATTGGGCAAACTGTTGCGCGATCGCGTCATCTAGTTCACAAAACGCTTGCATTGTCAAGGGCTTTTCCCCACAAACCGCTAAAATTTCAGCTTGTAGCGCTTCAGGATAGGGATAAGTTTCCCCTCCCAATAATTCCACCTGTAAATGCTCTCTTTCCCCTGTAATTTCTACTAGCGCCACATCCACCCCATCGACAGAAGTGCCACTCATTAACCCCATTACTTTCATAATGTTCCAGCCTCG
>CAZTXK010000011.1:6097-22080 GCA_964617275.1 uncultured Dactylococcopsis sp.
CATCGACAGAAGTGCCACTCATTAACCCCATTACTTTCATAATGTTCCAGCCTCGATTACTCTCATTATTTTATCGGGGATTAGATCAGATTTTTTTCAATGTTAAAGGGTAACGCTTTGAGACAGAAGCTGTTATAATCGTTTTCAGAATTTCTTAACATTCCACTGAATTCCTTTGACAAAAAGGACGGAAAGATGCGAAAGTATCGTTAAGATGAAGTTTTATAACAGGAGTCTATAAAAGTATGAACCAATACGCAGAAGAATTGAGAAATACAGCAAAAGCTATGGTTGCTCCCAATCAGGGAATCCTCGCCATGGACGAAAGCAATGGCACTTGCAACAAGCGTTTTCAAAAACAAGGCATTGATGCCACCGAAGAAATGCGTCGCCAGTATCGGGAGTTAATTCTCACCACCCCGAACGTAGGAGACTATATTAGTGGTGCGATTCTCTATGATGAAACCATCCGTCAGAAACAAGAAGATGGTACGCCCTTTACCAAAGTCATGCAAAATGCTGGCGTAATTGTTGGCATTAAAGTTGACAAAGGAGCCAAAGACTTAGCTGGTTATCCTGGGGAAAAAGTAACGGAAGGATTAGACGGACTGCGCGATCGCATCGCAGAATACTATCAAATGGGCGCTCGTTTCGCCAAATGGCGTGCAGTCATTACCATTGGCGATGGCATCCCTACCCCTGCTTGCATCGAAGCCAACGCTCATGCTTTAGCCCGTTACGCTGCCTTATGCCAAGAAGGCGGTTTAGTGCCAATTGTTGAGCCTGAAGTTCTCATTGATGGGGATCATACTCAAGAGCGCTGCTATGAAGTCACTGATCAAACCCTCCGCACTGTCTTCTCCGAATTACGCACCCAAGGGGTTGAGTTTGACCAAATGATCCTCAAGCCCAGCATGGTCATTTCCGGCAAACAGTGTCCACAACAGTCCACTCCCCAACAAGTTGCGGAACAAACCATTAAGTGCCTCCGCGACAATGTTCCCGCATCTGTTCCTGGCATTGCCTTCCTCTCTGGCGGACAAACCCCAGAACAAGCGGCTGAACACTTACACTTAATGAACTCTGAGCCGCTCATTTCTCAGTGCCCCTGGCGCATTACCTTCTCCTATGCCCGTGCCATCCAACAACCAGCGTTAGAACACTGGAAAGGACAAGCCAACAACGTAGCAGAAGCACAAAAACTCTTACACCATCGTGCCAAGTGCAACAGTGCCGCTAGCATGGGCAGCTACTCCCCTGAGATGGAAAAACAGCCTGCTATGGCTTAATCACTAACTAGATATCGTTTTTTTAAGGTGGGGATTGCAACCCACCCCTTTTTTTGGAAGTGGAATGACAACAGTTAAAAATCAATCGTCTCAATATGGTTTAGCGTTACATACCACTAGCCCGCAGTTGGGACTTGCTTTAAGTGACTTTCATCAAGAAAAAAAAATCTCGACTTGGGAATTGGGTCGAGACTTATCCACGCAGTTGCACCTTGTCTTACAAGATTTTCTTGCCCCTCATCAGTGGTCGGATTTAGCCTTCATAGCGGTAGCAAAAGGGCCTGGAAGTTTTACGGGAACTCGCATGGGCATGGCAACAGCGCGAACCTTAGCGCAACAGCTAGATATTCCTCTCTTTGCGATTTCCACGCTTTTGGGAATTGCCGCTTATGAACAATCAATTGCCCCCGATTTATTTCCAGACAATCATTTAATTGCCGTACAACTGCCAGCGCGTCGTCAGCAGTATTTTGTTGCGATTTATCAAGTCAGGGAAACAGGATTAATTTGTTATCTTCCTGACACAATTATGACTGCTGAGACTTGGGAAGAGACGTTAGCGGCTTTAACTCAGCCTTATCAGCGCATTAAGGCAACAGAGGAGGCATTAGGAAAAACGGTATCGAGTCTTCTTGATGTAGCGATTCAAGACTGGCAAGAGGGAAACTATGCCACTTTTGAGGAGGCGAAACCGTTTTATGGACAAAGCCCAGTTTGATTTCTCTCTCACTCCAAGATGCCTTTGAGATAGGCGGCTAAAATGAGTCGATATCCTTGGTAGTTAACGGGATGATTAATTTCAATAGAAGATAACGCTTCGAGATTATTATTTTTAGAGTTATCCTTTTCTGCTTTGATGAGGGCTAAATCAAACCGACAAGCAAGGGTAGAAAACTGAGGATAAGCGGCTAAAAAGGTTTCTGCGGTGCGATAAAGTTTTTGCCGCTTTTGTGCCGTAATGGCTAGTAATCCATTCTCATCCCAATTCCCCTTTTGGCGCGTTTTTACCTCCACAAAACTTAATTCCCTGATCGAAGGATTATAAGCCACTAAGTCCAATTCTCCCCACCGACATCGCCAACGAGATGCTAAAATCTCCCAACCTTGGTTTTTCAACCACTGGGCAGTTAGTTCTTCTCCTAACTTACCCAACTGATTACTGGTCATTATAGCTAGGTAACATTAGATGATTGTAAAGCCCTTGTCATTAGGGTTTCATGGGTACTGATTTCATCTTCTTTTTCTTCAGGTCGTCTTTGAATATAATGTCCATCAGGTTGTAATTCCCACGCCTGACGATTATCTGTCAGCATTAAGTCTAAAAATTGTTTCAATTCTTGGAAAATATTCGGGTCATCAATGGGAACGACTGCTTCAACTCGCCGATCTAAGTTGCGTTGCATCCAGTCCGCGCTTCCCATATAGATTTCTTCCTCTCCACTATTATAGAAATAGAAAACGCGAGAGTGTTCGAGAAAGCGTCCGATAATACTTACAACGCGGATATTGTCACTGATTCCTTCTAAACCTGGGCGTAAACAGCAAATCCCTCGAATAATTAAGTCAATTTGTACCCCAGCTTGGGAGGCTTCATAAAGGGTTTGAATAATACTGGGATCAACGAGGGCGTTCATTTTAGCAATAATATGGGCTTTTTCTCCTTTTAAAGCGCGATCGCGCTCTCTTTGAATTAACACAATCATGCGATTGCGTAAACTCACAGGGGCAACTAATAATTTGCGATAAGAACGCTGACGGGAATAACCGGTGAGAAAATTAAATAAATCGGTTAAATCGGCCCCTAACTCTTCTCGGCAACTAAATAACCCTAAATCCGTATAGAGTTTTGCCGTTTTGGGATTATAATTTCCCGTACCAATATGAACATAACGATGAATTTTATCCTCTTCTTGACGGACAATTAAAGCTGTTTTGGTATGGGTTTTTAATCCCACTAATCCATAGACAACGTGAACCCCTGATTTCTCTAACTTCCGCGCCCAAACAATATTATTTTCTTCATCAAATCTTGCCTTCAACTCTACTAAAACTGCTACTTGTTTTCCATTTTCGGCAGCATTAATTAAGGCATTAATAATCGGAGAATCTCCCGAAGTTCGATATAAAGTCATCTTAATTGCTAACACCTTCGGGTCAACCGCGGCTAATTCAATAAACTCCTGAACCGTGGCACTAAAAGAATGATAAGGATGATGAACTAAGAGATCAGATTTGCGAATTTCCCCAAAGAAACTCTCACTTTTTTCCTCTGGTGACAGGGCATTCTCTGTCTGTTCTGAGTCTCGATAGCGTTGAAACGGCGGGGGAACAATCGGAGTCCATTTCGGGTCTTTTAAGTCTGGCAAGGGCAGAGACATAAATGACATTAAATCTCCTAACCCTAATAATCCCTTAATTTGATGCACATTTTTCTCTTCCAGCTTCATTTCTCGCATTAACATTTCTTGAATTTGCGGAGAAGCTGATTCATCAATTTCCATCCGAACCACAGAGCCGCCCCGTCTGCGTTTCCGAAGTTCTTTTTGAATGGCTAACAATAAATCATCTGCTTCATCTTCTTCCACCGCAATATCAGCATTCCGAGTAATCCGAAAGGGATAACATTGTTCAATAGTCATCCCCGGAAATAGTGATTCTAAGTGATGAGAAATAATTTGTTCTAGGGGAATTCCTGTCCAAACTGCTGGCTTCCCTTGATCATCATGAACTCCTAGTTCTTTTGGGATTTGGACGAAGCGAGGCAAGACTTTCGGCACTTTAATGCGAGCAAATAATTCATCTTCCGTATCAGGCTCACGAACGACAACCGCTAAGTTTAAGCTGAGGTTAGAAATATAAGGAAAGGGATGCCCGGGATCAACAGCAAGCGGCGTTAAAACCGGAAAAACATGATCTTCATAAAACTTTTTTAAGTAGGTTCTTTGTTCTACATTTAAGTCAATATAATTCAGAAGATAAACCCCGTTCTCTGCTAATAATCCTCGCAAGACTTTTTCAAAATGCTCATCTTGTTTGTTAATCATGGGGCGTAACCGATCACTAATATCACTTAATTGTTGTCGTGGATCGCGCCCATCAGCCGTTAATTTGGTAACATTCGCTTCCACTTGTTGCTGTAAACCGGCAACTCGCACCATAAAAAATTCATCTAAATTGGCACTAAAAATCGCCATAAACTTGAGACGTTCTAATAATGGGGTGCGCTCATCAAGGGCTTCGTGGAGAACGCGATGATTAAACTCTAACCAACTTAATTCACGGTTAAAATAATATTGGGGATCGGTTAAGTCAACAGTCGGAGTTTTAGTTTCAGGTTTAGATTTAGCCATAACAGAGAGAATTTTTTTATAGGGAATGCGCTTTGATTTTATCGCACTGCATCATTAATTGCAGTTTGTGTATCACAGCCTACAATTCCGTCCACCTCTAAGTCATGTTCTCGTTGAAATTCTGCTACAGCCCCTTCTGTACCGGGACCATAATCTCCATCTATTGCTCCCTCATAATAGCCTAATTCTTGAAGTTGCTCTTGTAGCACTTTCACAACAGAACGCGATCGGCCAGGTTTTAAGGGAGTAATACAAGCACTTAAAGGTTGTATTTCTACTGTTTCGGGTTGAGTCGTGTCAGGTTGGGATCGATTGTTCTGATTCCCCTGATTCCTAGACTCAGTTTCTTTTTCTGGAGACTCTTCTACTCGGGTGAGTTCAGCATTCCTTAAAATTGCTCCGGTCGCAAAATAGCCAATGGAAAAAAATCCAATCATGACTGTTGTAATACCAACAACTTTTACGCCACATCCCCAAGAGAGTTTCGGAAAAGAATTTGTTTTTTGTGAGGGTTGTTTAGTGGGAAAGTATTGACCGCTTTTCGTTTTTCCTAGAGTTTTGGGATCATTGACAAGAATATGACCTTTGCGTTTAAGCTTATAAAACCAATACCATTCTCGCTGTGCTAGAGTTTTGTCATCACTTTTAGGAAGAAGTTCTAAAACTTTAACTTTGGGCTTTTTTGTGTCAAGAATAATGCGCGATCGGCAAGAGGAACTCTCTAAATGTTGCTTGACTCGCAGTTGAATATTATCGGATAAGCCAATATAGCTGACACTCCCAGTGGTAATTTGGTAGATTCCTCGTTCTCTAGGCAGTGTTTTCCAATTGATCATCTGCTGGAAAATGGTTATTTGTTATTTTTCACTGATCACTATAGTTCAAAGAGCCTGCGATCGCAGCCAAGCCACTGGTAAATAGAAAAACTTTTTTGCTTTCGGAACATACGCCCGTTGATTAAATACATCATACTGATTACGCTCGATAACGTCCAGTATTCCTTGATAAAGCATTAAAGCTGTCCACACCGGCCACCGCGAATCGCGACTCAAAGCCCGAATCCCTTGTTCAGCTTGAGTATAAAAGCCTCTTGCTCGTTCAATCTCAAATTGCATTAATTGTCGCCAATTTTCATTAATTACGCCATTAAATAATTCTTCTTCCGTATAATTAAATGCTTTTAAGTCTTCTAGGGGGAGATAAATCCGTCCTCGTTCCGTATCTTCGCCCACATCTCGTAAAATATTAGTAAGCTGGTTAGCAATTCCGAGCGCGATCGCTTCTTCTGTCGGTTGGTGAAGCGACTGATTTTTTTGCCAAGGGGAAGTTCCCATCTCAGGTTCTAATCCTAAAACGGCATTTGACATTAATCCCACCGTTCCCGCAACGCGATAACAGTAAAGATAAAGATCATCAAAGGTTTCATAGCGATCGCGCTTTAAATCCATGCGCTGTCCGGCAATCATATCCCGAAAAGGCTGAATCTCTAAAGGAAAGCGTTGCAAGCTATCCACAAGGGCAATATCAGGATGTTCCAAGGGATAACCTGCAAAAATTGATTCTAAGTTTTTCTCCCACTCATCAAGGGTTTCAATGGTGGTTAACTCGGCTTCGGGGCCATCCACCAATTGATCCGTGCGCCGACACCAGACATAAATTGCCCAAATGGCTTGGCGTTTTGCCTTAGGCATCAGGAGTGTACCGAGATAAAACGTTTTGGAGTATTCCGCTGTGATTTGCCGACAATATTCATAAGCGGATTCCACAGAGGGCTGAGAGCAAGTCTTTTCGGGGTTAGGCAGTTGCAGCATCCACCGCAGGCTAATAGAGTTCACTTAACTAAAAGAAATTATTATCCCCTTAATTAGGGAGATGGGGACACAGGATATCATTTTGCCACAGAAACGGGCTTTTTCTGCGATTTTTCTACAGAAGATTCGTTACTATTGGTTTCAGCAATGGCTTGAGCGGTCAATTTCCCTGATAACACTGCTCCTTCCATGCTTGCTAAATATTGTTGCATTGTATAATCTCCTGTCAGATAAAAATTAGAAATGGGAGTTTCTTGGGAAGGGCGATAGGCTTGCCGACCGGCTGTGGCTTTATAAACGGATCGCGGCGTTTTCACCACATGATATTTTAAGAGTTGAGCGCGATCGTCTCCCGTAAAATATTTCGGGAATAGGGTTTTTAACTCTTTCATCGTCGCTTCAATAATTTCCTCTTCTGATTTAGCGATCCAATCTTCTGCGGGAGCTAGCACCAACTCCAACATAGACTTGTCAGCATCTTCATAACCCCGACAAGTGTTACTCATATCGGCATACACACTCAATAAGTCGGAACGAGAAAATAGCAAATGGTCAATATCGGTTAATTTGCGATCAAACCAGAGATGAAGGTTAATCACAGGAACACCCTCTAAGCCGTCTAACTGCTTGAAGAAGTCCATTTCTTTCCAAGGTTGAGGAAGCATTAACTTCAGGGGATCAACGGGCATCGCAGACACATAAGCATCGGCAGTGAGCATTTCATCTTCTGCCCCATTTAAGCCTCGAATAAGATACCCTTTGACACTGTTATCCTCATTAAGCACAATTTCCTTTAGAGGAGCATTTAAGCGTACTTCACCTCCTCGTTCAGTAATATAATCCACCATGGGCTGACAAAGACGTTCTGGGGGAGAGCCATCTAAAAACGCCATTTTCGAGCCATTTTTCTCTTGTAAGAAACGATTTAGCGCAGTCAGAAGAATGGTTGCGGAAATCTCATTGGGGTTAATGAAGTTTAAGGCTTTCGACATTGCGATAAACACTTCTTTTTCTACCCGTTTGGGCATATTTTGCCGTTCCATCCATTCCGACCAAGTGTAGCCATCCATCGCTTCCACATAGCCTTGTCCGCGCAACATGGCTGGAATTAAACCAATCCCAAAGCGGATTTTTTCCGGCCAAGAAAGCATATCATTGTTTCTTAAAATGGCAATTACGCCATTGAGGGGAGCCGGGAGGTTAGGAAAATCAAAGCGAGAGTAAGTGCCTGGTTTTTCGGGACGATTGAAGATCATTGTGTGTTCTTTCCATTGCAAACGATCTTCTATGTCCAATTCCTTAAAAAGTTGCAGCATATTGGGATAAGCACCAAAAAAAATGTGCAATCCCGTTTCGTACCAGTCGCCATCTTCATCTTGCCAAGCGGCGATTTTACCGCCTAAAACATTTTCCCGTTCAAGGACAATCGGTGTGTGTCCCGCGTCAACTAAATATTTCGCACAAGAAAGTCCAGCCAGCCCGGCTCCTGCAATTATCACCCGCATGATTATTCTGTGTTTGATTACTTAAACTCTTTTCTCATATTATACTTTGCATTTTGTTACATTTGAGGGACTGGTTATTCGTTATTCGTTATTCGTTATTTGTTATTTGTTCACCCTTAACCGACTAAAAAACGCTCTACTTGCTGGTGTAATTCTTCAATGCTCCCAGAGTTATCAATCACAATATCAGCAAGAGCTATCTTCTCACGGAGGGGCATTTGGGCGTTAATGCGCGATCGCGCTTCTGTTTCTGACAATCTATCCCGTTCCATGACTCTCGCTAATTGCTGTTCTGGAGAACAAGACACCACCCAAGTTTCGGTAACTAAGTCTGTCATCTTGGCTTCAAATAATAGCGGAATCATAAGAACAATTAAACTAGCCTGAGAGTGAGATAATTCGGTTTCTAGACGCTGCCGAACATAGGGATGAATTTGTTGTTCTAGCCATTGTTTTTCCGTTGGTTGGTTAAAGATAATCTCTCCTAAGCGCGATCGATTTAACCCCCCATCAGCATTGATCACTTGATTGCCATAACGATGTTTAATCACTTCTAAAATCGGTGAATCTTTGCTGACTGCCTCTCTAGCATAATAATCCGCATCTAAAACAGGAAGCTGATAGTTATTTTCTAAGTAATGCGCGATCGCGCTTTTTCCCGTTGCAATTCCCCCAGTTAAGCCAATAATCCGCCGACTCATTTAATAATTAAATCCCCTTGATGACTGGCAATCAATTCTCTAATTTCCGCTTCCGATAACGCCTTGCCAAACAAAAATCCCTGCCCATATTCACAGCCGAATTCTTGAAACGCTTCCCACTGTTGTTGTTCTTCAATTCCCTCAGCAATTACATCCATATCCAGATTGTGAGCTAAACTAAGAATTGTCTTGACAATTTGCTTAATTTCTGGTTCTGTTAACATCCTTTTCGTAAAAGAGCGATCAATTTTCAACGTATTAATCGGCAACTGATGTAACCGTTGCAGAGAAGAATATCCCGTACCAAAATCATCAATGGATAATAAAACGCCCATTTGCTGTAACTGCTTTAAAGTTCCTAGGATTGCCGTTGTTTCCTCTAAAATAATTTCTTCTGTTACCTCTAACTTTAAACTCTTGGGCGTAATTCCACTGTCATTAATAATGTTTTCTAATCGCTCTAAAATCCCCACCTGATTAATCATATTCTCCGACAAATTAACATTCATCGAGAGAGATTCCCCCTCTGGAATCATCTGTTGCCAAATGGCTAATTTTTCACAAGCCTCCGTTAATACCCACCAATCAATTAACCCAATTAACCCCAACTCTTTGGCTAGAGGCATAAATTTACTAGGAGAAACTAAGCCTTTTTCAGGATGTTGCCACCTGACTAACGCCTCAAACCCCACTAATTTCCCATTAGCAATATTCACAGTTGGCTGATAGAAAACATATAATTGTTTTAATTTTAAAGCCCGTCTTAATTCCGTTTCCAGTTGCACTCTTGTTGCTGCTGACTGGTGAAGATAGGGATGAAAAACAACACAGGGCAACTTAGCTTCTCCGCTGGCTGCATCCATCGCTGTATCCGCGGCATGAAGTAATGAACTGGGGTCACTTAAAATTTTTTCTTTCTTGGAAGAACCACCAGAAATCGCAACTCCCACACTAACTGGGCAAAATAATTCTTGTTCTTCAATTTCTAAGGGTAAACTAAGCTGAAAATGGATAAGTTGGGCAATTTCTTCGATTTTTTTGGGTTGGTCTAAGTTCGGTAAAATTACCGCAAGATTGGCATCACCAACTCGGGCAAAATCATAATTTAATTGTAGAGTTTTCTTGAGTCGTTTAGCCACAGCAATGATTAATTGATTAGCTATTTCAAATCCTAAACCATATTTAATCACTGCATAACGCTCTAATTTGATGGAAATAATGGCTAAGCCTTGTTCAAAATTCGTTTGTAGGTGATTGCTGATTTGTTCCAGAAACCACGTTTGATTCGGTAAATGAGTAGTTGGATCAGAAAAAGCGTGCTTATCTAATAAAGCCTCTAATTTTTTATTAGCTGTTAAATTCTGAATCATTAAAATTCCACTAACAATGATTCCATTTTCATTGCGTAGGGGATAACTTTGTAAATAATAAGTATATTGAGCATATTGAAAGCATTGGGTTAACTGATTTCCTGATAAGACTTGTTTTTGCAGAGGTTCTAATAGACTTTGTAATTGAGGAGAAAAACTCTCAGAAAATGTATTACCCTCGATATTGCCTTCTGTCATCGTGAGTTGAATTAATTGATCAATGACTTCTCCCACCGCTAAGGTATAACGCCATTGCTGATTAAAAATTAAAATCCCACAAGGGGGAAAGCTAGAAATTAACTCTGAATCATTTTGTTCCTGTAAAGCGGTTTGAGTATATCTATATTCAGTGATATTTTGACCAGTTAGTAATATCAGTTTTTCCTTTTCTACATTAAGGGGACAAGCAGTCATCGCAAGGTTAATTAATTTCCCATCACTGCGATAATTGTGCCATTCTCCTGTTACTAACTGCGATACTTTTTTGAGAGGGGTAGGAATATTTTGAGATGGATATAATTCGGAAAGTTTCTTATCTAAAAATTCCTGTTTAGAATAACCGTATTGATCAATCGCAGCTTGATTGACAGCAGTAATTTGAAAATTATTAGCTTTGTAAATTAAACTAGGTAAGGGAAAGAAATTAATCGCTTGCTGTTGTGACTCACTAACAAAAGCATTTAAAGGTTGAGCAATGAATAAAACTGAACCTAAAGACAGAGGAAATAAGTAGCTAAAATAGGAAATTTTAACACCAGAGACGAACCGAGAAATCGCTAAAGGCTTGCAAACTTGTTGATCTAAAACGTCTTGACTTGCTTCTTGAAGAATTGTCGCCTGATCAGGTAAAAAAAGACTGGCTAACGCCGTCGTAATTCGCTTGTCGCCTGTGGGAGAATTAAATTGAATGACACGACATTTCCCTTGACGATTAATAATTAAAATAATTGGACTTGACTGTGCAAATATCGGGCGATTTTGTAACATAATTGTTTTGGCTATTACTTTTCATAAATTTACACTGGAGTCAAAGGAAATTAAGAAAACTTAATAATCAATTATAGCTTGCGTCAATCCTTCTAGAGTATATTCTTTTGCCTCTAGATCACATCGTCCTAACCATTTCTGGCAGGCTTGAGAGGTTTGTGGACCAATGGAAGCAATCGCTACAGGGGCTAATACCTGTTCTAAGTTTACCCCAGAGCCAAAAATTGGTAACAGGAGATCATAAAAATATTTAACGGTTTTAGAACTAGCAAAGGTAATAACATCAATTTGTTGCGCTTTTAAGGCTTCTATAGCGACTGGATCAGGCTTTTCTGGGCAACTTGACTGATAAGCAGGCACAGCAATTACCTCTGCCCCTTTTTGCTGAAATTCCTGAATTAACATCTCTCTTCCGCCACTTTCTACCCGTGGAAAAAGAATTCTCTTGCCAGATAAATTTTCGGGGAAACTTGCCACTAGAGAATCAGCAACAAAATTGGGAGGAATAAACGTCGGAGTGAAGCCATATTTTTCTAAAACTTTCGCAGTCTTTTTACCAACAACTGCAATTTTAAGAGGGTTTAAATTAGCGCGATCGATTCCTAATTCGTCTAAACGTTGAAAAACAAATTTAACCCCATTAGCTGAGGTTAAAATCAGCCAATCAAAGGAAGATAAGGTATTAAGGGCTTGATCCAAGGCTTCCCAACTTGATGGCGGACGAATTTCTAACGCTGCCATTTCAATTACATTTGCCCCTTCTTTTTCAAGGAGATTTGTAAAGGTTTTGGCTTGGCTGGCAGCCCGAGTGACTAAAATGGTTTGATTATGTAATGGTAAAGACATAGAGTGCTTTTAAATTAACTATAATTGATTGGGTAAGGATAAATAATACCATTTTGAATAATTGGTGCTACAACGATATCCCTTATCCCCTAAGAGATCCAAGGTAAAAATTTATAACTGATGTACGCTTGCTATAACTGTTTAGATTCAACTATGTTAAAAGATAAAATTATACAGGAACTAGAAAACATTCCCGAAGACAAATTAGCAGAGCTTTATGATATTATTCACCATTTTAGAATCGGTTTAGAAGAAGAAACTGATCACCCTCGCACCCCTGGCTTATTAGAGGGAAAACTTGGAGATGCTTTCTTTGGACCTTTACCGGAAGAGGAACTTAAACAATGGGAATAAGTTACCTCATTGATACTCATATTTTACCTAACAAATAACAAGTAACAAATAACAAATAACTAAGACAAATATTGTCCAGTATAAGAATGGCTTTCTTGGGCAACTTCTTCTGGGGTTCCGGTGGCAATAACTTCTCCGCCTTTATCACCTCCTTCTGGCCCTAGGTCAATAATCCAGTCCGCACAACGAATAATATCAAGGTTATGTTCAATAACTAAAACTGAGTTTCCTTTATCGACTAATCGTTGCAAAACATTTAATAATTGATGAATATCATAGAAGGATAAACCAGTAGTGGGTTCATCAATTAAATAGAGAGTTTTGCCAGTGGCGCGTCGGGATAATTCTGTTGCTAATTTAATCCGTTGGGCTTCCCCTCCTGATAGCGTAGGCGCAGGTTGTCCGAGAGGAATATACCCTAATCCTACATCCACTAATGTTTGTAAGCGAGTTGCCGCGCGAGGGATATTTTCAAAGACATTTAAAGCCTCTTCAGCAGTCATTTGTAAAACATCAGCAATGGAATATCCTTTATATTTTACTTGTAGAGTTTCGCGGTTATATCTTGCCCCTTTACAAACTTCACACTCCACATAAACATTCGGAAGAAAGTTCATTTCAATAACATTAACGCCCTGTCCATTACAGGCTTCACAGCGTCCTCCTTTCACATTAAAAGAAAAGCGTCCCGCTTTATAGCCTCTGGCTTTGGCTTCCACAGTTTCGGTAAAAACGGATCGAATGGGATCAAATACACCGGTATAAGTTGCCGGATTTGATCGGGGTGTGCGACCAATCGGAGACTGATCAATGACAATGGCTTTATCAACAGCATCTAGTCCTTTTAGTTTTTCTAACCCTTTCGGAAAAGGAACTTTATAACCTAAACGGTGTTGCAATGCTGGGTGTAGTAACTCATTAATTAAGGTTGATTTCCCCGAACCAGAAACGCCGGTAACACAGACAAATTTGCCTAAAGGAATATCGACATTGATTTGTTGTAAATTGTTAGCATGAGCATTAATTAAAGATAATTGTTTGCCGTTCCCTTTTCGCCGTTCAGTAGGCGTTTTAATTTGTCTTCTTTGGGCTAAATAATCCCCTGTAATGGAATTGGTATTATTAATGATTGTTTCTAGATTCCCTTGTTCAACGATTTCCCCGCCGTGAATGCCAGCGCCGGGGCCAATATCAACAATTTGGTCAGCACTGCGGATGGTTTCTTCGTCGTGTTCGACAACAATTAAGGTATTTCCTAAGTCTCTGAGTTTTTTGAGGGTTTCTAGAAGTCGTCCGTTATCTCTTTGATGCAACCCGATACTGGGTTCGTCTAAAACGTAGAGAACACCAGTTAATCCTGACCCAATTTGTGTGGCTAAACGAATGCGTTGCGCTTCTCCCCCTGATAAGGTCATAGCAGGACGATCTAAGGTAAGGTATTCTAACCCCACATCAAGGAGAAATTGCAATCTGGCTTCAATTTCTTTCAGGGCAAGTTCCCCAATTTTGGCCTGCTTGGAGGAGAGTTTTAGCTGTTGAATGCGACTAATGGAATCTTGAATGGAAACACTGGTTAATTCAATGATGTTATATTGCCCTAATCTGACAGAAAGCGATTCCGGTTTTAATCTTTGCCCCTGACAGACTTCGCAAGTTTGATAAACTAAATACTGTTCTAGTTTTTGTTTATACGTTTCAGAAGCGGTGGTGAGGGCGCGTTCTAACTCTGGAATCACACCATAGTATTCTTTGTAGTAACCTCGGGGCTTTTTCCCTCGCGTATCTTCATAAATAAAAATGGCTTCATCGCTTCCATATAAGATAATTGCTTGTTGTTCAGGGGTTAGTTTTTCCCAAGGGGTTTGAATGTGAAATCCATAGGCTTCTCCGAGGCTATAAAGAAGGGAGAGATAATAACTGTTGTCTTTTTCTGACCAAGGCGCGATCGCGCTATAGACAGGTTGTTTGGGATCAGGGACAATTAAATCAGGAGAAAATCGCCGTAGCCGTCCAATGCCATGACAATTAGAACAAGCCCCATAGGGGGAATTAAAGGAGAATAAACGCGGGGATAATTCTTCCATCACTGCCCCATGTTCGGGACAGGCAAAGTTTTCCGACAAAATAATTTCTTCAGATTTTTCCTCGGAATCGCGGGGTAACACTTCAATCACGGCAAGCCCGTCAGATCGTTTTAAGGCGGTGGCAAGGGAATCCGCTAACCGTTCCTCAATCCCTTCTTTTTTAACCAGTCGATCAACAACGACTTCAATGGTATGTTGCTTGTTTTTATTTAACTTAATCTCTTCCGTCAGTTCTCTTACTTCAGAATCGACCCGAACTCGGACAAATCCTTCACTGGCAAGACTAGAGAGTAATTGCTGGTGGGTTCCCTTTTTCCCACGCACCACGGGGGCTAAAATTTGGAAACGGGTTCGCTCAGGTAGTTCTAGAGCGCGATCGCACATTTGGTCTATGGTTTGGGGAGAAATAGCGCGATCGCAGTGGGGACAATGGGGTTCCCCCGCACGCCCAAATAATAACCGCAGATAATCATAAATTTCCGTTACCGTTCCTACTGTGGAACGCGGATTATGAGAGGTGGATTTTTGATCAATGGAAATAGCCGGGCTTAAGCCTTCAATGGCATCCACATCGGGCTTATCCACCTGTCCTAAAAACTGACGGGCATAGGCACTTAAAGATTCCACATAGCGCCGTTGCCCTTCCGCAAAAATCGTATCAAAGGCAAGAGAAGATTTCCCCGAACCCGAAACCCCAGTAAAAACAATCAGGTGATTGCGGGGCAATTCCAAGTTGACATTTTTCAGATTATGTTGTCTCGCACCACGAATGCGAATTTGAGAAGAGTCAGACATGAACCTTGTTTTGTTGTTCCTTCTTCATTGTGCATACTTCTACGTCGATAGACAGGGATTTTACAAATTTTTCATCCCCCCTAGGAGGATATGCCCTTGGTGTTTTATGATGATGATAAAGGCACTACACAGTGGCAAAATTGCTTAATTGCTCTTAATTCGTGCTGATTTTCTGCACTTTGAGTGCAATTTTACTGTGAAAAGCGAAGTTAATATCTTATTGGCAGCAAATACTATGTTGAAGCAAATTACGAATCGCCTCAAAAATCTATCTCCCGCAGAAGAAGTTCACGCCCACTGCGATGGCCCCTGTGGCGTTTATGATCCCTCTTCGGCACGAGTTGCCGCCGAAGCGGTGCTATCAATGACGAAAAAGCTAATTGATCTCGAACCTAAAGACAACAGCAAAGAGGCACAAATTGCCTATCAAAACACCTTTGCCCGTTTTGTCAAAATTAAAGAAGAACAAGCCCAAATAGCCAAAGAAGAACTTTTAATTCTTTGGACTGACTATTTCAAAGAAAAGCATTTAGAACAATATCCCGATCTTCACACCACTTTCTGGAAAGCGGCTAAACTCTGTTCTGCTTGCAAAATGGAAGTTAATGCCCAACACGCCCAAGAATTAATGGATACAGTCCAAAAAATCCATAATATGTTCTGGGAGTCCAAAGACCGCAATGTTCCATGGTATCAAGCTAGCTAATATCATATCCAAATAGGGCAATCAGGGGATCAGCAAGTTCTGATCCCTTTTCTATTTTAAGAGAATTATAGACAAGCTAAGTTACCTCAACTTCAAGAAGAACAAAGAAAAAGAGATAAATTTTGGCGACTACTTTTCACTCTTCTTTATTAGAGGAAGACTCAGCATTTTTATCGGAAGAGGCT
>CAZTXK010000012.1:0-2385 GCA_964617275.1 uncultured Dactylococcopsis sp.
AAAACCTATAATCAACAGTTAATTCAACAAGGAAAATCCCCAGTTCCTCATTTAGTTTGTGTCTTTGATGAGTATGCTGATTTTATGTTAGATAAAGAAATCGCAAAACAACTGGAATCCAGTATTAAACGGTTAGGGGGAATGGCGAGAGCCGCAGGGATTCATCTAATTATTTCTACCCAACGCCCAGAGGCGCAAATTGTGACTCCTATTATTCGATCTAACCTTCCCGGGCGAGTGGCTTTAAAAAGCAACAGTGAAGGAGATTCCAAAATTATTTTAGGGGGAAACCAAACCCAAGCGGCTTATTTATTGGGAAAAGGAGACTTACTTTATTTAGGAGGTGGAAACCTCTTGCGGTTACAAAGTCTCTTAGCTTCTACTTAAATGCTATAGCAATTTTATCCCCCCTAGCCCCCCTTTGAAAAGGGGGAAAAGAATGGGGTGGTGTGTAGCGCCAATTCTTAGAAATGGGATTACTTTTTCTTCTTCTTACCAAAAAGTCCACCGAGTAAACCACCGCGTTTATTAGATTTGTCTTTCGAGTCATTGCTACCGCTATCAGTTCCTTTTGACTCCCCTAAAAGGCGTTGTAAAACTTGTTTTCCTTCTAAAGCCATTTCATTGTTCGGATCAATTTGTAGGGCTTTGTTAATATGAACTTTTGCCATCCCTAACTGATTTTGCTTGACATAAGCTAAACCAAGAAGCGTATGAGCTTGAGCATTTTTGGAGTCAATTTTCAGAGCTTCTCGTAACTCCATGACTGCTTTTTGATAGTCTTTCTTATTAATAAAACTTTGACCTCGACGCAGGTAGGGATCAATTAAACTGGTTTTTGTTTCTTCTTCTGATTGCTCTTGAGTAGTTTCTTCCGTTGCTTCTTGATTTTCAATTTCTGGCTTTGATGTGGTTTTAGCTGGTTCAGAGGAAGTTTTTTCAGTTCCTAAGTGATGAGTTGTTAGCATTAAATAAACTAGGTTAAACTCACTAATTAGAGCAATTCTTTCTAAAACTTTATTAATATCTTGATATTCTTTTTTCGCGATCGCGCTTAGGTATTTGCGATAATTAAGGTCAATTTTAGTTGCGCCGCCTTGTAAGAGTTCCTTCGCCGCTTTACTTTTTAGAATACTGTCTCCCAACTTAGAAGCGCGATCGCTGATCTGATCTAACACTAACAAATAATCACGGCGCGCAGATTGATCCTTAACTAAAGTTTCATAGGAAGGATTAACAAGTTTAGACAATAACTTATCAGCTAATTTTTCCTCTTCTTGCGTTTCCAACTTCCTAACATCTGGAAACAGAACCCGAGTTATTTTGAGATACCTTTGGCGGACTTCTTCAGGAGAACTCCCAAGGGGAACTCCTAAAATGGCATGATAATCGGTTATATCAAACTGAAATAGTCCACATTTGATTTGCGGAATTTTTGGCATGGGGAACTCCTATTGGTCAAAAGTTGGCAAGAAAAATTCACTGTTATAGCAATTTTATTCAATTACTTTTATACGGGGGGTATTCTCTAAAGCCTCAGTTAGCTGTTGATGTAGCACTTGATTGCTTGCAACCACTCGCCCTGCAGCTAAAGAGACACTACTTCCATCATAAGCCGTGACTTTTCCCTGTGCCTCTGTGACTAGAACAATTCCTGCTGCCATATCCCAAGGAGACAGCCCTCGTTCCCAATACCCATCAACGCGACCACTTGCTACTGCCGCCAAATCTAACGCCGCTGAACCACTGCGACGCACCCCTTGACTTAAATGCGTCAGATAACAAAACTCGGCATAATTATTATCTTCAGTTTCACGGCGGTCATAAGCAAACCCCGTCACTAATAAACTGTTTTCTAAAGTATTAGTTCTGGAAACTTGCATCGGACGACGATTAAACGTTGCGCCTAACCCCGTAGCCGCTCGGAATAACTCTCCCTGCGCTGGATTATAGACCACTCCCACCTCCGGAACCCCATTAATGAGTAAACCAATGGAAACCGCATAAAGGGGGTATTGATGAGCGTAATTGGTCGTTCCATCAAGAGGATCAATCGCCCAAAGATACTCAGCTTGGGTTTCTCCCTGTTGTCCCGACTCCTCAGCTAAAATGCTATGGCTAGGGAAATGACGCTGGATGATTTCTAAAATCACCTTTTCTGAAGCGCGATCGGCATTGGTGACTAAATCCCCTGATCGCCCTTTTTCTTCCACCTGACTTAAATTCCCCCAATAATCTTGGAGAATTTGACCCGCGGCTAAAGCGGCTTCAGTGGCAATATCGAGATAGTTTTGGAGAGGGTAAGTAGATGCCACAAAGAATAACTAAGCAATGAACTGCGTCCACATTTTAAACCGAATTTACTCTCGTCTCTAGTCTCATCTT
>CAZTXK010000012.1:2485-22068 GCA_964617275.1 uncultured Dactylococcopsis sp.
AATGAACTGCGTCCACATTTTAAACCGAATTTACTCTCGTCTCTAGTCTCATCTTCATCTTTTTCCAATGGCTCATCAACTTGATAGAATCTAATCGCAAAAAATTTGGGGTGAGATCAGTCCTGCTCTTAGAAGACAAGGCTGGTCACTCAAAACCGAACCATATTTTTGCGCCATGAGTCTCATAATCCAGTAGGATTCAGCCAGATTTTTGCTATTATTACCTTAGTAATTCATCTTGCAGGTTAAGTTTAGCAATAAACTTAATTCTTCACCCATAGCGGGGGAGATGGATGATATGGTAAGGCTAAGTAGTTAGCTTCCTTTTTAAGGGAAAGGAGCGTATTACGTTCTTAAAAGGGCAATGGCGTTAGAGTGACCGCCAAGCGGCTTAGACAGATTTGAAGGAGGAGGCTCCATCATTCGTCTGCACTTCAACTCACTCAAGCCGAAAAGAGCTTTGCTTTATAGTAAAGTACAGGTAAACGAAATAAGATGGTTTATACCGTTTTGTTTTGTTATGCTACTCACTCGAATACAGTAGATCAAGATAGTAAATTCATACAAAATTTAAGCGTAAGCATGGTCAGCACTCAAACAAAAACAAACGTCGGTCGGATTGTGCAAGTAATCGGTCCGGTCGTTGACGTAGAATTCCCCTCAGGTGAGTTACCTGAAATTTATAATGCCCTTCGCATTGAAGAGAAAAATGAGTCGGGAAATGATGTTGCGGTAACTTGTGAAGTACAACAACTTCTCGGCGATCGCGTAGTTCGTGGCGTTGCCATGAGTGGAACGGATGGCTTAGTGCGCGGTATGGATGTTACCGATACCGGTGCGCCGATTAGTGTTCCTGTGGGGAAAGCAACTCTCGGTCGCATCTTTAACGTTCTCGGAGAACCCGTTGACCGCAAAGGCGCTGTTAATTCCGATGATTACTTCCCCATTCACCGCCCCATTCCCAAACTCACAGACTTAGAAACCAAACCCTCAATTTTTGAAACGGGAATTAAGGTCATTGACTTAATTGCCCCCTATCGACGCGGTGGTAAAACTGGCTTATTCGGTGGTGCGGGTGTCGGTAAAACCGTCATCATCATGGAGTTAATCAACAACATTGCCAAAGCCCATGGTGGGGTTTCTGTTTTCGGCGGTGTGGGAGAACGCACTCGCGAAGGAAACGACCTCTATAATGAAATGCTCGATTCCAACGTAATTAACGCCGATGATCTCACCGAGTCAAAAGTTGCCCTGGTGTATGGACAAATGAACGAGCCACCAGGTGCGAGAATGCGCGTGGGCTTAACCGCTCTAACCATGGCGGAATACTTCCGAGATGTCGGTAAGCAAGACGTTCTTCTCTTTGTGGATAACATTTTCCGCTTTGTGCAAGCCGGAATGGAAGTTTCGGCACTGCTAGGACGGATGCCTTCTGCGGTTGGATATCAGCCCACTCTCGGCACTGATATGGGAGACTTACAAGAGCGCATTACTTCCACTAAAGAAGGCTCTATCACTTCCATTCAAGCGGTTTACGTCCCTGCGGACGACTTAACCGACCCCGCCCCAGCAACCACCTTTGCTCACTTGGATGCGACAACTGTATTATCTCGCGGTTTAGCCTCAAAAGGGATTTATCCTGCGGTTGATCCCCTTGATTCCAGCTCTACCATGCTACAGCCTGATGTTGTCAGCGAAGAACACTACAAAACCGCTCGTGAAGTCCAAGCTACCCTACAACGGTATAAAGAACTGCAAGATATTATTGCAATTCTCGGTTTAGATGAACTCTCCGAAGAAGACCGTTTAACCGTTGATCGCGCTCGTAAAATTGAACGGTTCTTGTCTCAGCCTTTCTTCGTGGCGGAAGTCTTTACTGGCGCACCTGGAAAATATGTGACCCTAGAAGAAACCATTAACGGTTTCCAACGCATTCTTTCCGGGGAACTTGATGATCTTCCTGAACAAGCGTTCTACTTAGTCGGAAACATCGACGAAGCCATCGAAAAAGCCCAAAAAATGAAAGAAGAGCAGTAAATTCAAGTGAGGGACTTTTGAGGGGAACTGCTCCCCCTCTCCCTATTCAATAAGGTGTTAATAGTTATTAAAGAAGAAATAAAATGAGCTTAAATGTGCGTGTGATTACTCCAGATAACACGGTCTGGGATGCAACAGCCGAAGAAATTATTTTACCGAGTACCACGGGACAATTAGGGATTTTAAGTGGTCACGCTCCCCTGCTGAGTGCCTTAGATGTTGGGGTCATGCGGTTACGTCCCCAAAAAGATTGGCTGAGTATTTCCCTTGCAGGTGGCTTTGCGGAAGTGGAAGACGATGAAGTCACCATTTTGGTCAATAGTGCAGAACGGGGAGACAATATTGACCCAGAAGAAGCGCAAAAAGCCTATGATGAGGCTCAACAGCGTTTAGAAACGGCTCAAGGCAGTGATAATCGCCAAGAGATTATTCAGGCAACTCAAGTCTTAAAAAAAGCGCGATCGCGCCTTCAAGCTGCCACGGGCAAAGCCCCCGCTTAAACGGTGACCAGTCATCAGTGACCAGTCATCAGTGACCAGTGATCAGTAAATTAGTAATCGATCAATTATTGATTATCCTTGGATCAAGTTGGAAAACGTTTGGTAACTGGTAACTGGTCACTGAAATGGTCACTGGTAACTGGTAACTGTTAATTACTGCCAGCAAAAATAACATTGGAAAAATGCTTTTGGGCATCAGCCATGGGAGTATGCTTAATATTCTCTTGCCAATAATTGATGACTTCGGTTGCTTGATTAAGCAATTCAATTTTTTCTTCTTCTGCAATCCAGCTTTTAGACTCTAGTTCATCTTTTAGCTGTTCCCAAGCATCATTACGGGGCCAAAAGAAATAAGCCGTTAACGGGCTGGTTCCCTTTCCAACCACATGGTCAACCGCTACAGCAACATTTTCATCTAACCAGAGAACTTTTAAAATAAAACGCGATTCAGAAGAGATTTCTACAGCTTCCATGGAGTCAAATCATTCTTTCTAATTGTACAGTCCTTCATTCTAACGGATTTTCTTCATGTCATCACCGCAAGCAATTACAATTTTTGATATTGATGGGGTTGTTCGCGATGTCGCCGGTTCTTACCGACGCGCCCTTGCTGACACCGTAGAACAGTTTACCCAAGGGGCTTATCGTCCAACGCCTGAAGCCATTGATGATCTTAAAGGAGAAGGGATTTGGAACAATGATTGGGAAGCTTCCCGAGAGTTGATTTATCGTTATTTTGAAGGACAAGGGAAACCGAGAAAAAACCTCGAAATTGACTACGAGGAATTAGTTGCCTTTTTTCAGTCTCGCTATCGGGGAAGTGATCCTAACAATGGGAATGGCTATATTGCCCAAGAACCGCTTTTGATGAGTCAAGGCTATTTAGATACCCTGACGGCGAATCATATCTTATGGGGTTTTTTTAGCGGTGCAACCCGAGATTCGGCAGAATATGTCTTACAACAGCGTTTAGAAATCTTATCTCCGATTTTAGTCGCTATGGAAGATGCCCCCGGAAAACCTGATCCCACAGGCTTATTCAGCGCGATCGCGCAATTATATGAGGAAAACGCCTTACCTGTATTTTATATTGGTGATACGGTTGCCGATATGCAGACCATTGAAAAAGCGAAAATCGCGCAACCAGAGCGTTGTTGGTTTGCCATTGGCGTTTTACCCCCTCATGTCAGTGCAGCTTCTTCTCAGCGCAGACAAGACTACTCACAACGTCTAAAACAGGAAGGGGCAATGATGGTGTTGAACAATGTGGAAGAATTATCGCCGCAAGTGATTCAAGAAATTCTTACTAAATGAGACTTTCCACTAATATTTTAGTGCCAATGGCGATCAGCATTAAGCCTCCGACAATTTCTACTTTCTCTTGAAATAAGTTTCCGAAATGATGACCAATAAAGACAGCCAGAAAAGAAAGAAGAAACGTTACTACACCAATACTGGTAATAATTAAAGGGAAAGACATTTTAATGACAGAAAGTCCTAAACCAGCAAATAGGGCATCAATACTTGTCGCGATCGCGAGGCCAAAGAGAGTCGCATTATCAAGGGGATTAAACGGTTTTTCCTCTTCTTCAGTTAGAGCATCTTGAATCATTTTTAGACCCAATCCTGCTAAAATAATCATTGCCACCCAGGGCGCGATCGCGCTAATTAATTCCCGAATACTTAATCCCACCAACCAGCCAATTACTGGCATCAACATCTGAAAACCGCCAAAAAAGAGGGCAATTTTTAGCGCCTTATTAATCTGAATTCGCTTAATTAGCAAGCCACTGGTTAAAGAAACTGCCACTGCATCAGCGGCTAAACCCACCGACATTAAACCAACTGTCAAGGTTGCCATATTAAAGTGTTAAACTCAAATTCTCTTAAATCTATAACAGATTTATTTTAGCGAACCTTGTTTTCATCTTCTTATCATAAACAGCCAGTAAAACTGTCAATATTATCATTTTTATTTCATATTTTTACTTCTAACCAGATTCAGACTACTAGCAACCAATAACCAATAACAAACACTATAAATTTTCTAATAATGTTTTAGTTCCGACACCAATTAAAACTAAACCACCCACATATTCCACTCTATTTTCAAAGATATGACCAAAATAATGTCCCATAAAAACCCCAATTATGGAAAAGAAAAATGTAATTAAGCCAATCGTGGTTACCACAACAATTAAAGGTATTTCTAAAACAGAAAGCCCAATTCCGGCGGCTAGCCCATCAATACTCGTCGCAACAGCAAGTCCCAGTAAAGTATAGTTATCGAGAGGATTAAAAGAGGCTTGTTTTTCTTGGGTAAAAGATTCGTAAATCATCTTCAATCCTAACCCGACTAATAAAATAAAGACTAGCCAATGATTAACGCCGTTAATAGCTTCTCGAAAAGCTAAACCGGTTAACCACCCTAAAATCGGCATCATCGTTTGAAATATCGCGAAAAATAGGGCAATTTTGAGAGCCTTATTAAGTTTAATTCGTTTAATCAACAAGCCACTGGTTAAGGAAATGGCAAAAGCATCAGCGGCTAAACCTGCTGATAGTAAGCCAATGGTAAGAATTTGCATTTTTGGGTTGGATCACAAGGAACTCACGCACAAATTGCTTCTAATCGTAGCTTATTATTTGTTTACGTTTGCAGAAAAATGATCCACTCGCGATATGATGGAAGTAATCACCGCAATCCCTAGCGACTTAGCGGTGATCCAGATGTGCAGCGATTAAGTAACAAGCAGCAATGGTAGCATCCAAATCACCTAAAACGCGCAAACCCTCGAAATTAGAAGGAATCAAAGAAAACAGCAACTTTTTGCGGGAACCCCTAGCCAGTGAACTGCTAGAAGACACCACACACTTTAGTAAGGATGCAATGCAAATCCTGAAATTTCACGGATCATACGAACAAGATAACCGTGATAACCGCCAAAAAGGACAAGAAAAAGACTATCAGTTCATGTTACGGACGCGGAGTCCGGCGGGGTTTATTCCGCCAGAACTGTATTTGACGCTGGATGACCTTTCCGAACAATATGGAAACCAAACCCTCCGTGTGACCACTCGTCAAGGTTTCCAACTTCACGGCGTACTTAAGAAAAACTTGAAAGAAACCATTAGCCGCATTGTTCGCAATATGGGGTCAACATTAGGAGCCTGTGGCGATTTAAATCGTAACGTCATGTCTCCCCCAGCCCCATTTAAGAACAAGGTAGAATACCAATATGCTTGGCAATATGCGAATAATATTGCTGACCTGCTACGCCCACAAACCGAATCCTACTATGAAATTTGGCTTGATGGTGAGAAATTTCTGAGCGTGGAAGAAGCCCCGGAAGTGCAAGAAGCGCGAGAAAGAAATGTCAATGGCACCAATTTCCAAGACGGGGAAGAACCGATTTATGGCAAGCATTATATGCCCCGAAAATTTAAGTGCTGTGTCACAGTTCCGGGGGATAATTCCATTGATGTTTATACTCATGATGTGAGTTTAGTGGTCATCACTGACCAACAGGGGGAACTACAAGGATTTAATGTTCTCGCTGGTGGCGGTATGGGTCGAACTCACAATAAAGAAGAGACATTTGCCCGAATGTCTGATCCCATTGGCTATGTGGATAAAGCCGATGTGTATGACTTATTAAAAGCAATTGTCGCCACCCAAAGAGATTACGGCGATCGCGTGCAGCGTCGTACTGCGCGAATGAAATATCTCCTCCATGATTGGGGAGTTGAGAAGTTCCGCAAGAAAGTAGAAGAGTATTTCGGTAAATCCATCGCCGAATCAAAACCCCTGCCAGAGTTTGAATATCAAGACTTTCTCGGCTGGCATGAACAAGGAGATGGGAAACTCTTTTTCGGGTTATCCGTGGAAAATGGTCGGGTCAAAGATGAAGGCAGTTTCCGCTTAAAAACCGCCCTTCGCAAGATTATTCAGCAATATCAAATTCCGATGCGGTTAACGGCTAACCATGACATTATCCTTTATGAAATCAATCCCGACGATAAAGCCGATATTGAGGGGATTTTAAATGATCAGGGAGTAATTACCGATCCCCAAGAACTGGATCAGCTTCTCCGCTACTCCATGGCTTGCCCGGCACTGCCCACCTGTGGACTTGCCATTACCGAGTCAGAACGTGCGTTACCTGGCATTTTAGAGCGTATTCGGGGCGTTTTGAAGAAACTGAGACTGTCTAACCAAGAAATTGTGGTTCGTATGACCGGTTGCCCCAATGGCTGTTCCCGCCCTTATATGGCAGAATTAGGCTTTGTGGGAGATACCCCGGGAACTTACCAGCTTTGGCTGGGTGGAACGCCCAATCAGACGGAATTAGCCCGTCCTTATATGGATCGGATGCCGACTGAACAATTAGAAGCCTATCTGGAACCAATTCTTGCTTTCTATAAACAAAAGGGCAAGAAGCAAGAAAGTTTCGGTGAGTTTTGTAATCGGGTCGGTTTTGAAGCGATTCAAGACTATAGCGCGAATTATAAGCCACAAGAGCAGCGGAAGAAGGATCGTCGTCACCGCATTAGCGTCTATGAGGACTTACATGAACGCTTGAAGGCAACTGCGACGAAACGAGGGACAAGTATGACCAAGTTAGTCTCAGAAGCCTTAGAAAAATATCTGGACGAGTAATCACAAAGGGAAAGGATAAACGAATGCAAGGAGATACGATCGCGGCGATCGCAACCCCTGTGGTGCCGCAACAAGGAAGTGTCGGGATTGTTCGTTTATCTGGGGAAGAAGCCCTAACCATTGCTAAAACCCTATTTCATCCCCCCGGAAAACAACCCTGGGAATCCCATCGCATTCTTTATGGGTATGTTCGCCATCCTGACACCCAAAAAGCAGTAGATGAAGCGTTACTGCTGATTATGCAATCTCCCCGATCTTATACCCGTGAGGATGTGGTGGAGTTTCATTGTCATGGGGGGATGATTCCGGTGCAGCAAGTGTTGCAACTGTGTTTAGAGCAAGGGGCAAGACTCGCCCAAGCTGGGGAATTTACTTTAAGGGCTTTCCTCAACGGACGGATTGATCTCACCCAAGCTGAAAGTATCGCTGAGTTAGTGGGGGCAAAGTCGCCACAAGCTGGGGAAATGGCACTTGCAGGGCTACAAGGAAAGTTAGCCCAACCCATCCGCGATCTGCGGAGTACCTGCCTTGATATTTTAGCGGAAGTGGAAGCCCGAGTGGATTTTGCCGATGAGTTGCCTCCCTTAGATGAAGCCGATATTCAGCAACAGGTGAAAAGCGTTCTGGAACAGGTAGAGTATTTTCTCAGTACCGCCGATCAAGGGGAATTGCTGCGAACGGGGGTAAAGGTTGCCATTGTTGGGCGACCCAATGTTGGCAAGTCTAGCTTGTTAAATGCTTGGAGTCGCAGCGATCGCGCCATTGTTACCGATCTCCCCGGAACCACCCGCGATGTGGTCGAATCCCAACTGGTTGTCGGCGGCATCCCCGTCGAAGTCTTAGACACCGCCGGAATCCGAGAAACTGAAGATCAGGTAGAAAAAATTGGGGTAGCGCGATCGCGCCAAGCCGCCGAAAAAGCCGATCTCATTCTCCACACCATTGATGCCGAACAGGGATGGACAGCAGAAGACGACTTAATCTACGAACAAGTAAAATCTCGTCCTCTCATTCTCGTTATCAATAAAACCGATCTCGCCTCCCCCAGTGAAATTAAATTTCCTGAAGGCATCCAACAAAAAGTTTACACTGCCGTAACGCAATCCCAAGGCATCGAAGAACTCGAAACCGCCATCCTCAGCCTTATTCAACAGGGAAATCTCAGTGCCGCCAACAGTGACTTTGCCATCAACCAACGGCAAGCAGCCGCTCTCACTCGCGCCAAAACCGCCCTCCAGCACGTCCTAGAAACCATCGACCAACAACTTCCCTTCGACTTCTGGACGATTGATCTCCGCAGTGCGATTAAAGCATTAGGGGAAATTACAGGAGAAGAAGTCACCGAATCTATGCTTGATCGAATTTTCAGCCGCTTTTGTATCGGAAAATAGCAATAGCGCCATAGAAATGCTATCCTAGGAAAGCTAAAAAATAATCAATAAACTCGCACATTTAGGGCTTCGGGTGTTTCCGTACAGGAAATTCCCCCTAGATGGAGGTTCAACCCGAAACAGGAGAAAAATCAATCATGGCAGTTATTAGTCTCAGAGAATTACTCGAATCTGGCGTTCACTTTGGACACCAAACCCGTCGTTGGCATCCCGCCATGCGTCCCTACATTTATACCGCACGCAATGGCGTTCATATCATCGACTTAGTGCAAACCGCACAGTTAATGGAAGAAGCCTATAGCTATCTTCAAGACGCAGCAGCCAATGGGCGGAAAGTGTTATTTGTAGGAACGAAACGTCAAGCTGCGGGAATTATCGCCCAAGAAGCCGAACGATGCGGGGCATTTTATGTGAACCAACGTTGGCTAGGGGGAATGCTAACCAACTGGGAAACCATTAAAACCCGTGTGGAACGTCTCAAAGAATTAGAACGTCTCAAAGAAAGCGGCGCGATGGCCCGCCGTCCCAAAAAAGAAGCCGCCGTATTAGGACGGGAACTGGAAAAACTGCAAAAATATCTCGGTGGCATTAAACTAATGCGCCGCCTTCCCGATATTGTCGTCATTGTTGACCAACGCCGTGAACATAACGCCATCATGGAATGTCAAAAATTAGGCATTCCCATTATTTCCATGTTAGATACCAACTGCGACCCAGGATTAGTTGATATTCCTATTCCTGCCAACGATGATGCCATTCGTTCGGTGAAATTAATTATGGGTAAACTTGCTAATGCCATCTATGAAGGTCGTCATGGCGAACTCGACATGGAAACCGAAGCCGACTATGAGGAATTAGAAGAAGGAATTGAGAGTGATGAGTATGAAGACGAGGAAGAAGAAATGACCTCTGGCGATGAATCGGAAATGGTAGCAGCCGGGGATACTGAAAGCGAACAAAACTAAGCCATTTCCATCCAATAACGGTGTTAAACTGCTCAAAGGGGTTTAACACTTGTTTCCTCTCTCTAGTCACGGCTTTTTTATAGCTCTGACTCTTTATGATTTGTCTTGTAGAAAAGGAAAATTGACATGGCGGAAATATCAGCAAAACTGGTTAAAGAACTGCGGGAAAAAACGAGCGCAGGAATGATGGACTGTAAAAAAGCCCTCGCCGAAACCGATGGCGACATTACCAAAGCAATGGAGTGGCTACGACAAAAAGGCATCACCTCTGCTGAGAAAAAGCAAGGACGGGCTGCCACCGAAGGACTGATTGACAGTTATATCCACACTGGCGGACGCATTGGGGTGTTAGTGGAAGTGAACTGTGAAACTGACTTTGTCGCTCGTCGTGAGGAGTTCCAAACCCTCGTGCGGGATATCGCCATGCAAATCGCTGCCTATGGAAATGTGGAGTATGTTTCTACTGATGATATTCCTCAAGAGATGGTAGAAAAAGAAAAAGAAATTGAAAAAGGGCGTGAAGATTTACAGGGGAAACCTGACGAAATTAAAGAAAAAATTGTCTCGGGACGCATTGATAAGCGTTTGAAAGAAATTTCCCTCTTAGATCAACCCTTTGTCAAAGATCAAAGTATCACGGTCGAAGAATATATTAAGCAAGGAATTGCAACTCTTGGGGAGAATATTCAAGTTAGACGCTTCTCTCGTTTTGTTTTAGGAGAAGGGAAAGACGACGAACAATCTTCTGAAGAATAGATTCGTTTTTGTCGTTAATAGACTTGCTTAAATCGGCAAAGATAACTAATATCTCGCTAGCTCTTGCCTTTTTATAGCAATCCTAAATTAGTTATAAATTCCTGCATTTGATCCCCCCTATTCCCCCTTAGTGCAGGGGATAGGGGGGATTAGAAGTTAATCTACTTTTTCCAACCAAATTATATTGCTATATCATTTTTTGGAATCATCGCTTACTGATTATTAATATGACTAGAGACATTAATCTAATTGAAAACGATATTGAAAAACTGCAGCAACAAGTACAAGAGATTTCAGATCGTTTAGAAACTGCTTATGAAAATTATACGCAAATTTTAGGTGATACCTTAAAACAGCAACTCGTCTTCTCAGTTTATCAAATTTGCACTCAAGAATATCCCCAAGGATTTTTAAGTTTATCTTTGTCTAAACAGCAAGAGTTACAACAAAATATTCGGGAATTAGGAAAAACCGCAACTGATAACTTAAAATTGGGAGGAGATTTACTACAAATGATGAATGTTGAGGAGGAAAATGATGATGAAGAGGATGAACTAGAAGAAGAATCTTCATCACCGAATATTTTTTCTGAACAATGGGAAACTTTTTCGGAGGGAAAAGTAATTGAACAAGCTGCGTCCAATGAAGAACCAGAAACCTCTCAAAATAAAGAATTAACCCCCGATAATCTCATGGCTTGGTCAAATTTACAAGAAGAAGCAATAGCCATGATTTTGGCAACAGTGTCTAGTCAAGCCAATACTCTATTGCAAAATATGGGAATTTTACCACAGGAATTACCTCAGGAAATGATTGAGGCAGCTTTGCAAACGGAGGGAGCGGGTTCGATTAGTAATCGCGCCCCTGGTGTCCTACATTTAATGTTAGAAGTGGAACGAAAAAATAAAGATCAACAATCGAGAAATGAGAATAATAATAATGAGGTGATGCAGTTAGCCGTGGTACGGTTGCGAGTAGGAGAATTAGAATTTGCTGCCCCAAGCCTAAATACCAAACGCCGTGAAATTAGAACGATTCAACAACAGTTGCAGAAGCTACAAGAACAGTATAATCGATTAACCAACGAACGCGCGATCGCGCAAGCCGAACTTGCTTGGCGCAGCAGTTGGCATGAGGATTAACCTGATAAAGTCTTATTTATCATTACAAGGGCAAATACTGAATCCGATTTGCTAACTCTTCAGGATGGGCTGCTTTGGCAATCATTTCTAAATCGCGAATGCAATGACCTACAGAAACTCTCAATTTATGGGCATAGACAACCCCAGAAAAATATTTTTCTTCTTGTTGACAACGGATTGCTTCTCCTAGAAAGTCGTCATCTTGGGAAAATAAAACGCGGTTCAGTTCACTTGCCCGTTCAAGGATCACTGGATCAGCAAAACCAGTGCGTCCATCTTCTTGTACAGTTAAGACATCAATATTGCGAATTCGCAGTCCATCTCTAATTCCTCGATGAACATTCTCATCAAGGTAAAAAGCAATACTCATTCAATCAACTCTTCTTGACGCAGCCTTTTAGCCAAAGGAGATTCTCCAGCCTCTAGACGCAATTTCTCAGCATACTCAAAACGTCGCTTTACTTCAGTATCAATTTCTTCTTTATGTTCCCAATAGTACGCCAAAGCAGAATAAATCTGGCTCATACTCAAATGAGGATATTGAAAATGCAATTCTTCGGGACTCCACCCATAAGCATGAATAGAAGTGACTAATTCCACAATTTTCATGGATGTTCCGTCAATATAAGGGCAACCACGATTATCGAGTAAAATATATTTGTATTCGGTGGGGGTAGTCAGAGTCATTACCGTTACCTGCTGAAGAAATTCTAGTTACCTTCCTGCGCTCAACTATATTAACGTAGCCAATAAGATTTGGATTTTATAGCAGTTGGCATGAAGATTAACGATCATCTTTTTTTGATTGGTTACCATTAAGGATAGCCCTCCATCCATGCCATATCATGTTCTTAAAAACATTACTGGAAAATGGCGATCATCTCTCTCGTGAAGAATTTGAACAACGCTGTCAAGCCCTCTCTCCCCAGCCAAAACAAGCAGAATTAATTGAAGGGGTTGTTTATATGCCGGCAGCGCTAAGATTTAAAAGCCATGCTCAACCCCACGCCTTAATCATGGCTTGGTTATCTAGCTATTGGTTAACGACTCCCAAAGTAGAAATAGGCGATAACCCAACCGTGCGGCTTGATGATAAAAATGAACCGCAACCTGATGCTGTTCTTTTACTCGATTCTACAGCTAACGGACAAACTAAAATTAGTAATGATGACTATATCGAAGGTGCGCCAGAATTAATTGTGGAAATTGCAGGGAGTTCTGCGGCGATTGATCTTTATGATAAAAAAGAGGCCTATCAACGGAATGGAGTGAAAGAGTACCTCGTTTGGCAAGTTCTCAATCAAACGCTAGATTGGTTTTACTTGTACAATGGCAAATATGTTCCCTTAGAACAAGATGAGCAAGGGGTGATTCGGTCACAGGTTTTTCCGGGACTGTGGTTAGCCGTTACGGCTTTATTAACTGAGGATAAACAGCAAGTGATTCAAACCTTGCAACAGGGATTAAACTCTCCAGAGTATCAAGCCTTTAGTCGCCAACTCAATGCCTCGTAACTCATGACAGATGATCAGACTCTCGACTGGGAACGTCTCCATAAAGCCCTCGCTGTCGAAGCAAAAAATGGCTATTCTGATATTGCCGGAAACCAGTATCGCTTTAGCGAATTTTTTTGTTTAACCTTTGGTAAAGTGCCGCCTCAAACCACTCTCGAACAAGAAAAGCGGTGGCGGCATTTAGCCATAGAATTTTCTAATTATGGCGAAAAAACCGTTACCGAACGCCAGCAACTCATTGTCAAAGCCAGCCGTCTTTTAAAAGAAGTTCAAGAAGGAAAAACAGACACTCCCACCTCTCAACGGAAACCCCTTGCAACTAAAAGCCCAGTTGCTAGTACAGAAGCGAACCTAGACTTAGATCAACCGCTAAAAGACGTTCCCGGGATTGGTCGCAGTCGCAGTAATAGTTTATATCGTCTTGGTTTAGAAACGGTACGGGATGTTTTATTCTATTATCCCCGAGAACATATTGATTATGCCCAACAAGTGAATATTGCTGACTTAGTAGAAGGGGAAACCGTTACCATTGTTGGCACTGTGAAAAGTTGTAACTGCTTTACCAGTCCTAAAAATAAGAAACTCACTATATTTCAACTGGTGGTTAAAGATCGTACCGGAGAAGTTAAACTCAGTCGCTTTTTTGCCGGCACTCGGTTTGCCCATCGCGGTTGGCAAGAGAAACAAAAACGATTGTACCCTAAAAGCGCGATCGTTGCAGCCTCAGGACTGGTGAAAAAGAATAAATATGGGATTACTCTCGATAACCCGGAAATTGAACTCCTCGACTCGCCTGGGGGTGAAATTGAATCGGTGAATATTGGGCGAGTGTTACCCGTTTATCCCCTTACCGAAGGCGTGTCTGCTGATGTGATTCGCAAAGCCGTGATTACGGTTTTACCCGCAGCGAAAAAACTACAAGACCCCTTACCGACTCCTCTTCGGGAACAATATGGCTTTCCCTCCCTCCCCGAAGCCGTCACTAACCTTCATTTTCCGCCAGACCATGAAACCCTTGCCCACGCTAGACGCAGACTAATTTTTGATGAATTTTTCTTCCTGCAACTGGGTTTTCTCACTCGTCGTCAACAGCAAAAAGAAACTCAACAAAGTGCCATTCTCAATCCGACAGGAAAACTTATTGACCAGTTTAAGCAACTTCTTCCCTTCTCGTTAACGAATGCCCAGCAACGGGTAGTGAGTGACATTCTACAAGACTTAAATTCCGAAACTCCTATGAATCGACTGGTACAAGGAGATGTGGGGTCCGGGAAAACCGTTGTCGCTGTTTTTGCCATTCTCGCAGCCATTCAGTCTGGTTATCAAGCGGCATTAATGGCCCCCACAGAAGTCCTCGCTGAACAACATTATCGCAAATTAGTGGAATGGTTTAACTTATTGCATTTGCCTGTAGAACTGCTGACTGGGTCAACGAAAACGGCGAAACGACGAGAGATTCATCAGCAACTGGAAACGGGAGAACTGCCGCTTTTAGTAGGAACTCATGCTTTAATTCAAGATACTGTCAATTTTCAACGTTTAGGCTTAGTCGTCATTGATGAACAACATCGGTTTGGCGTTCAACAACGGGCGCGGTTATTAGATAAAGGTCATTCTCCCCATGTTTTAAGTATGACGGCAACGCCCATTCCTCGCACCTTAGCGTTAACCCTACATGGGGATTTAGATGTGTCGCAAATTGATGAGTTGCCCCCTGGGCGACAGGAAATTCAAACGACAGTTTTACAGGGAAAAGAACGTCGTCAAGCCTACGAATTAATCCGTCGCGAAATTGCCCAAGGCAGACAGACTTATATTGTTCTCCCCTTAGTGGAGGAATCCGAAAAATTAGATGTTCGTTCGGCGATTGAGGAACAAGAAAGATTACAAGAAAGTGTGTTTCCTGAGTTTAATGTGGGCTTATTACATGGGCGCATGAGTTCCCAAGAAAAAGATGAGGCGTTAACAGCTTTTCGGGATAATGAAACGCAAATTATTGTTTCCACAACGGTAATTGAAGTGGGGGTTGATGTTCCGAATGCAACGGTAATGTTAATTGAAAATGCGGAACGATTTGGGTTATCTCAATTACACCAATTAAGAGGAAGAGTGGGACGAGGAGAAGATAAGTCTTATTGTCTTTTAGTTAGTGGTTCTAAAACGGATACTGCCAAACAAAGATTAGGGGTTTTAGAACAATCTAGAGATGGCTTTTTTATCTCGGAAATGGATATGCGGTTTCGTGGTCCCGGAGAAGTTTTAGGCAAGCGTCAATCGGGATTACCTGATTTTGCTTTAGCCAGTTTAGTTGAAGATCAGGAAGTTTTAGTTCTTGCTAGAGAAGCGGCGGAAAAATTAGTTTTTGTTAATCAAAATTTAGAGGATTATCCATTATTAAAAGAAGAGTTAGAACGACGTTATCAGAAGTTAATGGGAAACACAATTTTGGCTTAGAATCCCCTTAAATGCCCCCTAACCCCCTTAGTGATTGGCGGGCTTAGTTATTCGGTATGTAGCGCTAATTGATCGAAATGGCATTAGCACGACAGTCCCGTAACCAAATTTGAATGGCTTGTCCCAGAATACCATCGCTGGTTTCTTGGGGAGGAGTTGGGGGATGATTATTATCAGTGACTCCAAAACGAGAATAGAGAGTTGCCAGATACCAGCCTTGTTCAGTTTCGGTAAGAAATAACCAGTGATAATTTTGGACAGAATGGACTTTATTTTCTTGATATTTGCGCTCTAACGTAGTAAAAAATATTTGTTTTACGTTGTTATTTTTACTGTTCGGAAAAGCAGGAGTATAATTTCCTTTTATATCTTTTTCTAAGGGGTTAGAATTGAGATTTCCTGCTATAATAAAATAAGTGGAATCGCTTTGACTGCGAGAGGGAAACTTTGTCCGTTGAATAATTCGGTTGGCATAACTAGGTACATCTTCTAACAAGTTTTCAGCTAAAGTGTTGCTATTGGAGGGGCAACTTGATTCCGCGATCGCCTTTGGCGCTGAACGGAGTTCAATCGCGCTTTGAGGAAATAAGACTAAAATGGCTCCCCCGAATCCGATTAAAAAGTTTTTTATCATGAGTTATTCCATAATTTCTTGACAGATTTTTTGCCAAGTAATTTGTGGGGTTTCGGACTCAGTAATGGGGCGACCAATGACTAAATAATCAGCACCAGCATTGAGAGCTTGTTTAGGAGTCATCACTCGTTTTTGATCGCCATTATCAGCAAACTCAGGACGCACCCCAGGACAAATTAACCAAAAGTTATCCCCACAAACTTCTCTTAATTTCGTCACTTCTTGCGGGGAACAAACTGCCCCATCTATCCCATTTTCTTGGGCTAACATTGCCATTTTAAGGATATATTCTGGCAGTTCGATGGGAACTTGTAAATCAAAAGCAAGAGAACGATCATTAATACTCGTTAATAGGGTAACGGCGAGTAATTTTGGCGGTGCAGTTGAGGCTTGTTTGGTTTCCACTGCTGCTTGTAGGGCTTCTTTCCCTGCGCTAGCATGGATAGTCAGAAAGTCCACATTGTATTTGATGGCGGCGCGACAAGCCCCGGCAACCGTATTAGGAATATCATGGAATTTTAAATCGAGAAAAATGCGTTTATTGTTTTGTTTAAGGTAATCTAAAATTGGGGGTCCGGCACTGACAAATAATTCCAATCCGACTTTCCAAAAAGTAACATCAGGAAGGGCTTCTACCTGCGCGATCGCGCTTTCTAAATCAGGAACATCTAAAGGAACAATAAGACGCTCTTGCGGTAACATAAGCAATTAATTATTTATGATGATGAAAACAACACAGGAAAATTCTACTCCGTCGATTTGGGACGAAAAACCTTGGTGGTGTCAACCTTGGTCAATTATCCTAACAGGAATTGTTCTCCCCACGCTCACGTGGCTAGTTACCCATCTTTGGTGGCTTACTGTACCTGTTATTATTGCTATTTTAGCTTGGTGGTGGCTCTTTCTTTATGTTGTTCCTAAGGGATATGAAGCGGGGAAAGAAAAAATTAAGTAATTGCGATTAATGAAAGACTACAAAGTATTTGAACAATCCATTCAGATCAATGCCAGTGCCACCATGGTAGAACAGTGTATCAGCGATCGCGCTTTGATGCACCGTTGGCTCAATCCGCGTTTACGTTGCGAACCCATTGGAGAATGGGATACTAGCTTAGGGAGTCGCAGTCAGTTTATCATTGATCTACCCGGCATCCAACCGAAACTTAAAAATACGGTGGTAGAACGAGAACCAGGACTAATTGTGTGGGAATTTGTCGGGTTTTTTAAAGGGCGCGATCGCTGGGAATGTCAGCCCAATGATGAGGGAACAAAACTCCTTAATCGCTTTGAGTTTAAAATTCCCAATCCCCTTGTCAAAGCAGGCTTTGAAGTTTTTGCCGCCCGTTCCACCGAACAAGAAATGTCCGCCCAACTGCGTCGTCTGAAACGAGTCGCAGAAGCCCTCTATATTCAAAGCGGCTTTAGATGATCAAGCAAAATCAGCTAAACTGAAACAAAATTGCTGTCGTTTTTTACCCTATTTTTTATGTCTGAAGAGAAACCAACCACCGGTGGTGATGCAGTTGATAGCGCGATCGCGCAAGGCCTTGATTTAGATGGTTCTCCCATTCCCTCTGCCAAGCTAAAACTCTATGAAGACGTTATGGCTTTAGAAGCAAATCGTAAGCGCAGTGGGGTTACTAATACGATGCGATCGCGCATTGTTCGGATTGGCGCAAAACATCTTCCTCTAGAAGAACTCAATCAAAGGTTAGTTGACGCTGAATTTGCGCCGCTTAAAGAAAAGGAAGTTGCTTTCTATTATGGCGGAAAGTAAGTTAAAACGGATTGTCTCCCCTTTAATAGTGAAGTAACTTATAGTGATTCCAAATAAAAAATAACAGCTTAACAGTAGTGGGAGCATCTTGCTCCCTAGTAGCAGTCTGGAATGATTCATAAGAAGAAGCCACATTCGGCGCAATGAGGACAGGAGGGAATCAATTTCTCCTACCATTTCTAAAAATTGGCACTACAAAACGTTCTAGGGAACATCTCGATCAATACATTTTCAGCAAGCCTCAAATAACAAATAACGAATAACAAATAACGATCTTTACCGATCAAGCAACTTTTTCAGCAAACCCTAGATAGAAGTTTCCAAAGTTTCTAATAATCGCCAACATAACCACAAAGCACGGGGAACATGAAAACAGCCTTTATAAGGGCCCCCCTTAAAGCGATGGGTAACGCTTCCTGCGCGATCGAGATAACCAAACCATTCCCCAAATTGGGGATCGCGAAACCGTTGAAAGGTATAAGTATCAACTTGCACAAATGCGTCCCAATCTTCTTTTTTTCCTGTAAGAGAAAAGTTTAAGAGATGACCATAAAGGGCTTCACAATGCACCCACCATAATTTCATGAACCATTCTAGAGGTGTCGGACTATAGCCCTTCGCATCGAGGAAATAATAGATTCCCCCATATTCAGCATCCCAACCCCTTTCAAATGACCAGCGGATCATATTCGTCGCAGTGTCTGACAAGGTTTGATCCTGAAAGTGTTGCGCCCAATGCTGGAGAAACCACCCTGCTTCTATAGCGTGTCCGGGGTTTAATAAGCGACCATCACTACTATCAATGAGATTTCCCTCAGGGGTAACCAACTCATAAACCGTTTTTGTCTCTCCATGAATATGTAATTTTAACCGCGCAATACACTCCTTGATCTCTCGCTGATAAGTTTGTGTCTCTTCCCCTGCTACTTCCGCAATTAAATTTAATAAAATCATCGGAACCGCTAAACTTTGAGCAGGGGTTTGTCCCGAATAATGCGGTCGTCCTACCTTTGTCCAATCATACGCCCAGTCCCAAACTTTTTCTAATTTTTGTTTAGCTTCGTCTAAAAGGTGAGGTTGTTCACTAGCGCGAGAAAACGCCGCCAACGCCATAATATAAAAGCATTCGGAAAAGATTTTACGCTGTAAATAAATGGGCTTTCCCTCTCTACTCACAGAAAAATAGAGCCGACCATCGTCTCTGATAGCATGGTTTTGTAAAAAATCAGCCCCTAACCGTGCCATTTTTAGCCATTGGGGTTTGGCTTCAATCTCGCGATAAAACTTACTGAATAGCCAAACTTGTCGCCCCTGTAACCAGATATGTTTAGTAGTATCATAAATCGTGCCATCTTGATCTAGACAGTTAAAATACCCGCCATTTTGATAGTCGGGAGAGTATTTTGTCCAAAACGGAATGATATTTTCTAGTAATTCCTGTTCATATTTTTGGCGATAGGCGCAGAGTGTTTTTTTATCCATATTCCTACTATAACCTTCCCCTCCCCTCTTAACTTAAACGCCTGTAACTTATCACGGTAACGATTGAAAACAAAATAATAGGGAACTCTCAAAATTTGTTCATATTTGCATCGAGTTCGTTATTTTCAATTTCACTGATTTCTCGACAAAAAAAGTAAGAGCCAACTACCGTTGACCCCTACTGGAATTGATGTTAATAATTGAGTTGCTAGCGACTATTCATCGCCGCTGAGGGCAATAACGAGACGTAGGATAAAGATAAACAAGTTGA
>CAZTXK010000013.1:0-17616 GCA_964617275.1 uncultured Dactylococcopsis sp.
CTCTGGCGATTTTGGCAAGGACTCCCTGCAAAAGGAAATGTCGCGACCTTTTATCATAGCTGGTACACCCATGTTTTAGAAGATCGTCTCTTAAACAAAGTTGATCCGAAAAACGTTCCTCATCGGATGCAAGCCATTAACGCTTTTGAACAACAATTAGCCAATGATGGAGTCGCCATTGCCAAATTTTGGATTCATCTCTCCCAAGAGGAATTAAAAAAACGGCTTAAGAAATATGCCAAAGATCCCCTAGATTCTTGGCGCATTAGGCAAGAAGATTGGCAACAACACAAATATTATGAGGAATATAGTTCTCTTGCTGAAGAAATGATCACCCAAACTAGCACGGGAATTGTTCCTTGGACATTAATTCCAGGAGATGATAAACGCTTGGCGCGAGTGCAATTATTGAGTCATGTTGCTTCTCGATTAAAAGAGCTTCTAGAGCGTCAATCGACACAAATTTCCCCAGTCACCAGTTTAGATCATCGCCCTCCAGAAATTAGTGGTATTGAAGCCCTCTCTCAAGCCGATTTAAGTCAAAGTCTCTCTAAAAAATCTTATAAAAAGGAACTGAAGCAAAAGCAAATTCAACTGCGAAAATTACAGCGTAGTATTTATGAACATAATATTCCAGTTTTAGCCATGTTTGAAGGTTGGGATGCCGCCGGGAAAGGGGGCGCAATTAAACGTCTCACCGAAGTTTTAGATCCTCGGAGTTATCAAGTTCATTCCTTTGCTGCGCCCACTGATGAAGAAAAAGCCCATCATTATCTGTGGCGATTTTGGCGGAAACTTCCCCCCGCAGGAAGCATTGGAATTTTTGATCGCAGTTGGTATGGACGGGTTTTAGTGGAACGGGTGGAAGGATTGGCTAGTGAGATCGAATGGCAACGGGCTTATCAAGAAATCAATGAATTTGAAGCGCAATTAATTAATCGCGGTTATGTTCTTCTTAAGTTTTGGCTTCATATTGATCCTCATGAACAATTGAAACGGTTTCAACAGCGGCAAAAAGATCCGTTCAAACAACATAAAATTACCGAAGAAGACTGGCGCAATCGAGAAAAATGGGATGATTATGAATTAGCCGTTAATCAAATGGTGGAACGCACCAATACAGCGATCGCGCCTTGGACAATTGTTCCGGGAAATGATAAATACTATGCCCGAGTGAAAGTCATTGAAACCCTAACGCAAGCGATTGAAAATCAACTCATTGCCTAAGACTTGTAGTCAAGACGCTTCTGCTGTTATTATAGATTCTAGCCTTGGAGAGGTGGCAGAGTGGTCGATTGCGGCCGACTTGAAATCGGCTGAGCCGAGAGGCTCCGGGAGTTCGAATCTCCCCCTCTCCGTTAATGACCAGTGACCAGTTACCAATTACCAGTGATCAGTGATCAGTGACCAGTGATCAGTGACCAGTTACCAGTGACCAGTTACCAGTTACCAGTTACCAGTTACCAGTTACCAGATAACAACCTCTTCTCCCCATCTCCCTATCTTATGACGAGTTAGAGGGGTGAGTGATAAAAGGAACCGCAACCACTTTCGCCGTGGCATCTCCCACTTGAACCGTTAAGCCTTCTCCGCCTGCTTTGGTGCGAACATAGCCTAACCCTTTCACTCCTTCTTCTGTTTCTAGGATGCGGGTTAATTTGCCGACCTTTTTTCCTTCTACCGTGATGGGGGTTTCTGGTGCAACGGATTGTGATAATTCTAGTCCCCACAGCCGTTGTTTGACCCCTTGATAAGTATTGAGTCGCGCGATCGTTTCCTGACCAATATAGCAGCCTTTATCAAAGGAAATTGCCTCCCACAGTCCAGCTTCTAGGGGGTTATAATTTTCTGTAAGCTCATAGTCGGGGAGAGGTCGTCCCTGTTCTAGGCTCAATTCTTCCCAAACTTCTGGCGAAAGGGAGGTAACACCAGCATTGCTTAAAACCTCTTGGAACGCATTGGCTTCTTCAGAAGAAACAATGAAAGTATAACCCGTTAAGCCCAAATCAGTTCCCACGGCTACCCGCGCAGAAATGCCATTAATTTCTGTCATTTCATGGCTGGCAAATGGTTGATCGCTGAGAGGATTTAATTCCCATTTTTGTAAAAGTTCTGAGCTTTTTTCCCCGTAAAAATAAAAAACTGTATTTTCTTGAGAAATATTTTTTAATTTTACCTGATCCATGGGAAAGAGATATCGATCCAGCCACTCCATGATAAACTGAGTCCGATTGGGGGAAACTAATAAGAGAACTTTATCCTCAGCAATATAAACTGTTGCTAAATCAAGATTCCGAGCAGTGGAATTGACAAAAACAGTATGGCATCCTTGTCCAGCCTTGAGACTTTTGATCTCATTGGTGCTTTGATTATGGAGAAAGTTTAAGCTATCTTCTCCGCTTAATTGAATAATTCCTCGATCTGAAGCGTGATAACTTGCTACTTCTTTTTTAGCAGTTTTTTTAAGGTCGGAATGAGAACTCATAGGCTTCTATTTTTCTAAACTGGCAAATAAATTTTCGATTTTCGCTTGGGCTTTTTGATCAAGTTTTTCCCAATCAACTTCCCCCGTTTCGGGATCAAATAATCCCGTATCAATATCAACTTGTAATTCTGAGTCTGGGGGAACACTTCCCCGTTGATAGTCTTGAAAACAAACTTCAAAACACAGTTCCCATAAACTCACCGTAATATCTTGACCTTGCTTGCTTAAACAAAGTTCATACCCTGGAATTGGGGTTTCTACTTCTTGATAACTTTCCCGCCATGCTGAGTCTTCAAGGGCTTTCCGCAAATTATCGACAACCCGAATATAAGCAGGTTGCATTAATAATTGGGCTTGTTCCCATGCTTGGGAATTACTCAGTTTCGGAATCATAATTTTCCCCTTGCACAGTGATAATGGTCGGCAAAGAATCGGCTTGGAGAGACTCTACCCAAGCCGTTATATTTTCTTCGCCAATGTCTTGCAAAGACTCTAGTAACGCGCTACTTTGGTCAAGGAGTTGGCTCACATCAATTTGGAAATAGGTGGGTTCGTAGTCTTCTAAGCGTCCCATCCCTTCTCCTAATAAAGTGACTGCCCCCCGCCAGTTAGAATTACTGAGGTGGTAGCAGCCAACGGCAATTTGCAACAGTCCTTGATAAAAAGCGCGATCGCGCAATTCTGCTTCCATCCACAATTCCTCAAACGTATCATGGCAAGCATAGAACTGTTGCTGATTAAACTGGGTAACTCCTTGCCAAAAAGCAGCACTAGGCATGAAGACTCAGGCTTATCCCATGGTTTCACGAACTTCTTTGATATAGTCAGTATCAATGTCTTGCTGGTCGCCAGCGAAGTCATGATCTTCAGTTAAAAAGAGCATACAATGGCATTCTTTCCGTTCGCGCATGGGAACACAAGGGCAGTTCCAATAGCCATGCTTGGCTTCGGCTTCTTTATCTTCGTAATGGCGGCAAGGACATAAGGGCGCACCTAATTCCTCTTTATGCTTGGCTAATCCTTCAATGACCACTGCGGTAACAGACGGATCAGCGCAGAAGTAAGTCCCAGTTTGTTTGGCATATTTCTGGGAGAAATTCCGCATTAAATTTAAGGCTGAGTCGCCGCTAAGATTCGGATTTTGGTCTTCAGTTTGATTTTCGGTGTTTGCAGTCATAGGGCTATTTAACTTCCTAGAATGACAAATATTATTCTATTGTCACACTTCATTTGATTTATTATTTTCTATCATGCCTTACTCAGGCGATGAAGATCAATCTGTGAGTTTTCTCTGCAATGGATAGAGTTTAGAATGAAAGAGGGTTATCAGCATTTAATAACACTACTTTATGGATTCTATTGTTGCGATTGATTGGCTTGTTAATTATCTCAATGATCCCAATGTAGTCATCATTGATTGTCGCTTCCAATTATCCGATCCCAGTTGGGGACGAAAGCAGTATGAAGCCAGTCATATTCCCAACGCCTATTATCTTGATCTCAATGAAGATTTATCCTCCCCAGTACAAAAACACGGCGGACGACATCCCCTTCCTGATCCTGAAACTTTAGCTGCGAAATTAGCCAATATGGGGATTCATGCTTCCCAAACCCAAGTGGTTGCCTATGATGACTCCCGTTGTGCCTTTGCGGCGCGATTATGGTGGTTGTTACGGTATCTAGGGCATGATCAGGCGGCGGTCTTAAATGGCGGGTGGAAGGCTTGGCAAAATGCGGGTTATCCTATCAGTAGCGAAATTCCTTCTCCAAAAACAGGACATTTTATTCCCCAAGTGCGACAAGATTGGGTGGTGAATCGGGAAGAGGTTAAAGCGCGTCAGCAAGACCCAAATGCGGTTATTATTGACTCTCGGGATGGGGATCGCTATCGTGGCGAACGGGAACCGATTGACCCTGTCGCGGGTCATATTGAAGGAGCAGTGAATTTTCCTTGGAAAACTGTCACCGATGAACAAGGGAAGGTTTATTCTCCTAGCGAACAACGGCAACGCTGGCTGCAAGGAGAAGCCGCTATTGATGAAAACCAAGAAAAAATTGTCTATTGCGGATCAGGGGTGACCGCTTGTGTGAATTTATTATCTTTACATCTTGCTCAACTGGATCAGGGTAAGCTATATGCCGGAAGCTGGAGTGACTGGTGTTCCTATATTTGACTGTTTCTTTGCGTTACCCTATAGTAGGGTCTCCTTAATGGTATAAATATGTTGAAAGCAAATGTTTTGCCTCTCAAGTATGGCTTATTAGCAGTTGCGCTTTTAGGCGTGATTGTCTTCCCGAATAATCGCTCGATCGCGCAATCAGCAGGAGGCAAGGCAAATAACCGCATGACAGTTACCTCTGATGTTCAGGAAGCTAATTCCGAAACTGGCGTTATTACAGCGAGAGGGAATGTGCGAATTAATTATCCCGCTCAAGAGTTAAAAGCAACCTCCGCCCAAGCTCAATATTTTCGCGGCGAACGACGCTTAGTTTTAACGGGGAATGTTGATGTCGTGCAAGGAGACAATAATATTCAAGCCGAAAAGGTAATTTATTTACTAGAGGAAGGACGATTTGTCGCCACGCCCAAAGAACAGGAACAAGTGAAATCAACTTTTGTCATCCCTGAGGGGAATAATAATTCTGAAAACGCGGAACCCAACCTGAATCTGCCGAGAACGGAATAATTTAGTAGTGAATTTAGTTCTTCAGCATATTTATAAATCCTACGGGAAAGTGGCAATTGTCAGAGGGGTTAATTTAATCGTTTCTCCGGGGGAAATTGTCGGCTTGCTTGGGCCCAATGGCGCGGGAAAAACAACAACGTTTTATATTGCAACAGGGCTAATTAAACCAGATCAGGGGAAAGTTTGGCTGGGAGACCAAGAAATTACTAAGTTGCCAATTGATCAGCGATCGCGCTTAGGTATTGGTTATTTGCCCCAACAACCTAGTATCTTTCGCCATCTGAGTGTTGCCGATAATCTCCGTTTAGTCATTCAGCAAAATGGTTATTCTTCTTCCAAAGGAAAACAGCGTCTTAGAACTTTGTTAGAGGAATTTCATCTCGAAAAAGTTGCCAAAATAGAAGGAAATCGCATTTCTGGGGGAGAAAGACGACGCACGGAGTTAGCAAGAGCCTTAGCCATTGGGGAACAGGGACCCCAATTTTTATTATTAGATGAACCCTTTGCCGGGGTGGATCCGATCGCGGTTTCTGAATTGCAAGTCTTGATTAATCAGCTGCGATCGCAGAATATGGGGATTTTAATTACCGATCATAATGTTCGAGAAACCCTAGAAATTACCGATCGCGCTTATATTATGAGTGAAGGAGACATTCTTGCTTCTGGCAAAGCGGAACAACTGTATCACGATCCCCTAGTGCGACAGTATTACTTGGGAGATAAATTTGACCAACGGTCGTAGCCTGCCCCTTCCGTTTAGGAATGCGTAATCTGCGACCATAAAAAAAAGTAGCAGAAGCGTTAACTCCTGCTACAAAAAACAACTTAATTAGCCACTAGTTTTAGTCGTCATAAACTCGGCATTCTGCAGCTTCAGGGTTCTCATCACAGTATTGTTCTAAAGAAGTTTTCTTGGGCTTTTCAGAGCGTTGATGGGCATATTCGGCTTGAAGTTCTTCGACAGTATCCCAAGCAACAGCGCAGTCTTGAGACTCAGTTCCTTCTTCACCACATACCTCTCGGGCTTCGTTACGCTGTTTTTCAATTTGTTCTTCAATATTACTCATAATTGTTACTCCTTTGAAAAAGGTCTGCTTAGACTAGGAAAAAATTTAGTAGCTCTTTCTATCTACTTTTACCACCTTAACGTACATTGCCCGATTGACATCTCTATCGAGAGAATTTAATTTTGGCTTTAGAATCTACCCTCAGAAATAGATTTATTGCTCGGTAGAAAGACGAAGGGTATATTGATCACTCCCGCCCTCTTTATCTCCGACATAAATTTTGTATTCTCCAGACACCCAAACCCCTGAAAGAGAAGGCTCTTGCCCCGAATCCGGCAATAAACAAAAGCGTCCATCCGGCCCCTCCACTAAGAGAGTAGCATTACTGCTAGCCCCGTCTAAACTCATCCGCATGTAGTTCATTTTTTCTGTTACTTGAATGACTTCTTCCGGCGTATCAGAAATGAAGCCGCAGTCACCGCTATCGACGTTGCCACCAGAGGTAACTTCGCTCGTAACAGGGTTTGAGAGTTGACCATTAACAGAAATTGACTGCGCAAGGGAGCGAGTTGTGGTTAAACCGAATAAAATGGTGGCAAAGGTGGTTGTGATTAGGAGGGTGTAATGTAGAGGTTTCATGGCTTTAAGTGATAGAATTTCAGCCTGATTGCTAAGGCTTCTATTACAATTATTGCTTACTTGCGACCTCAACCCAATTAATCTGTTCACCTTTGTTAGCTGTCCATTGTTTAGAGGAACTTAAAATGAATCAACCTAACACCGACTGGGAAAAGCGATTACAGGAATTAGAAGCGGAAGTGAATGAAAGTAGTCAGGAGCAACAAACCTCCAGCCAAAAGACAAATTTTTCCTCACCGTCTCCTCTCAATATGGGTTCCCAAGACTTCTCACAGCAATTACAAGGAATCAAAGGTCAAGTGCAACGCTGGTTTCAGGGATTGCCCATCATTGGGAAAGTAATTGTGGTTGCAGTGGGAATTGGCGTAAGTTTGTCGCTATTAAAAACCGTATTTCAATTACTTACCTCAGTATTAACATTAGCTGTTATTGGGGGATTGGGATATGTCGGTTATAAAGTATTCATTGCCAATAAAAACTCATCTCAAAATTAAGGAGTAATTCGATTATGCGTGTGTTAGGAAAGTCTGAGGTGAAAATTTCCCCAATTTTAATGGGAACTTGGCAAGCGGGAAAAGCCATGTGGACGGGGATTAAAGACGAAGAAACCATTAAAGCGATTCGCTCAGGTGTTGAAGCTGGAATTACGACCATTGATACGGCTGAGATTTATGGGGAAGGCTATTCCGAACAGATTGTTGCCCAAGCGGTTGCTGATATTCGAGAGCAAGTGCAATTAGCAAGTAAAGTCTTTCCCACCCACTTAAAGTATGATCAGGTCATTGAAGCCTGCGATCGCTCTTTGAAAAATCTCAAAACCGATTATCTCGATTTATATCAGATTCATTGGCCCAGTGGTTCGTTTAACAGTGAAATTGTCCCTGTCTCGGAAACCATGGAGGCACTGAATTATTTGAAACAGCAAGGGAAAATTCGCGCGATCGGGGTGTCAAATTTCTCCCGAGAACAAGTTGCCGAAGCCCAACAATATGGGCAAATTGACAGTGTGCAACCTCCCTATTCCCTATTTTGGCGACAAGCGGAGAAAGAATTAATTCCCTACTGTGTGGAAAATGATATTACCGTCTTAGCCTATTCCTCCCTTGCTCAAGGCTTGTTAACAGGCAAATTTGGACCCGATCATCAGTTTGAGGAGGGGGATCATCGCTCGAAAAATAAACTGTTTCAGGGCGAAAATTATCAACGCGCCCTGAGCGCGATCGCGCATTTACGTCCCATTGCTGAGAAAAAAGGCTGTACCCTGGCCCAACTCGCCCTAGCTTGGCTAATCGCCCAACCCAATACTTGCGCGATCGCGGGAGCAAGAAACCCTGAACAAGCCCTTGCCAATGCGAAAGCCCTTAATGTCAGTTTATCGGAAGCTGAACTGAAAGAAATTGATCAAATTGGATGCCAGGTCACTGATCACTTAGACGAAAATCCCGTTCTTTGGACATTTCAAGTTTAAGTAGAACATGGCAAAATATAAGTAACATCTTTTACATTTAAGTAGTAGGGGCTTGTCTGTTTTCAATGCTTTTCTCACCATTGAGGCTTCTCCGACTGATTTTAATCAGTAGTATCTGTGTTCTTAGTTGCCAGCAACTTGCCTTTGCTTTACCGCAATGGGAATTTAATCCTGAAACTTCCCAATTACGGTTTACCCTCAAATCATCGGTAACTCCGAGTTATTTTTGGCTAGAAAATCCGACACGCCTTGTCATTGATCTTCCCAATACTCAAATTCAAGGAGAGTCCATCCAAAGGAAGTATCAAGGGCTGGTTCAAGAAGTTCGCATTGGTCAATTTGAGCCAGAAACCGCCCGTATTGTTCTTGAACTTGCTCCCTACGCCACCTTCACCTCTAATAGCGTTTCCTTAGAGCCAATTGTCGCCAGTGAAGGAAACCAATGGCAATTAGATCCCAATATTAAAACCATTGAGTTTCCTCTCTCCACCCTGATGACAATTCCGCCATTAGAAGAGAACACAATTATCTCCTCTCAGCAAGTCCAAGTTCCGCCTCCTCCCTCAACCAAAACGGCAAAGGCTAGAGAATCGCCACCAGAATTGAGCTTATCGGCGGGAACTCAATTTCAGTTACGTTATCGCGGAGAAAAAACCTTAAAATTAAAAGCAGAACAACCTTGGCAGGAAGTGCTTTTCTTAGAAGAAAATCTAACTAACGAGAAAGGAGAATTAATTGCTGCCGCCCAAACGCCTGTTATTGGGCACTTTGAAAACACTGCCGAAGGGACTCGTTTCGTGACCCAAGCTCTGATTACTTCCCTAAACTCTGCACAAGCCTCTCCAATTAATTCAGTAATTCCCTTGCAAGCATATTCTTCGCTTTTTAATGATCTAAAGTTGATATCAGAATCCAACAAGATCACGATTCCTCCTGATACCATATTAACTGTAGAATTGAGAGAAGACTGGAAGGAGCAAAGGTCAGAGATTACGCCTTCCTCAACAGAAGGCACCTGCTCTGACCGTTGGTCAATGAGCCGCCACCTTCTTAGAAGGATAGAACAACGGGAAGTATCCAGCGCAAAGGAATAAAATGAAACTAACCACTGAGCTAACCTTAAAAATTAAGATTGAAGGGAGTCCCGAGCAGACTCTAGATGTAGCTCAGGAGCAACTTATCTTTGGTCGTTCTTCAGAATGTGACGTTTATCTTCCCTATACGGAAGTATCCCGCCGACACTGTAAATTGCGTCGCCTTGCGAAAGGACAATGGCGCATCGAAGACTTAGGGAGTACCAATGGAACCCTTTTAAATCAGTCTGCTCTCACCGAAGCGAAACGACTTCAAGGTGGAGATATCATTCAGATCGGCAATGTGATCGTTACAGTACAGTTATCCACTGCCAATGCGCCTTCTGAGTCTCCTCAAGCTGAGTTGAATCAAAGCAGTAGTACAGAAGTAAAAACCATCCTTCGTAACGCGGAAGAATTAAGACAGCGTTGGATGGATGGGGATCAGCGCAAAGATCCCTTAAGTACCGAGCATATTGCTGAGGCACGTTTACAATATATTGTTGAAATTGCCCGAGGATTGAATAGTGCTGAATCCATTGAGGCAATTTTTTCGCAAGTGGAAAGCGTCATTTTCCAGGAATTGCGAACCGTTGAACGCATCGCATTACTCATTGATGTGGAAAGGTCAGGGAATTTAGAGTTATATAAAGCGGGGGCGCGTAAAAATAATTCGGAAAATGGACACAGGGGGGCCAATCAGGAATGGAGTGATCTTTACCAAGGAAATTGGATCAGCCGTTCCATTTGTGATCAAGTGTTTCAAGAAAAGGTAGCCATTAAAACGAATAAGGCAAAATTTGATGAGCGATTTTCGGATACAAAAAGTATTTTAATGAAAGGAATTGGGGGGGTGCTAGCTGTTCCTTTGTGGAATGAAAAGGAAGTAGTGGGGGTTCTCTATGCCGATGCGACCATGGGCTTTGATCATCTTGATCCCAACCAAGATCAAGATTTAAGTTTCTTTTCTACCATTGCCAATTTAGTCGCTTCCAGTGTCCAACGGTGGCTTCTCACCCGACGACTCCAGCAACAAGAACGCATCCGTCAACGCTTAGAACGGTATCACTCGCCAGCAGTCGTCCAACAACTAATTACCTTTGGCGCAAATGAAGAGGCAATGCTTACGCCAGTCAAAGCAGATGTCAGTGTTTTATTTGCGGATATTGTTGGTTTTACTGCGCTCTCAGAAGACTTACCGCCAGAAGAGGTGGCACAATTATTAAATTACTTTTTTGAGGAAATGTTAAAACCCCTATTTGCCATGGGGGGAACCTTAGATAAGTTTATTGGCGACTGTATTATGGCGTTTTTTGGCGCACCAGAACCACAGTCCGATCATGCCGATCGCGCAGTAAAAACAGCAAAAGCAATGCTCGAACGCCTCGAACAATTGAATAAATCTCAGAGTTTACCTCACCCGTTGGAATTACGAGTGGCGATTAATAGTGGTAAAGCTGTGGTGGGAGATGTCGGCAGTTCCCAGCGCGTCGATTATACGGTATTAGGGGGAACTGTGAATTTAGCATCTCGATTAGAAGCGATTTGCAAGCCAGGAAACTGTGTCATTACTGAAAATACTTATCAGCGTCTTAAACACCAGAAAAGCTTTTCTCCTCTGGGGAAATCTAAGTTTAAAGGCATTGATCAACCCATTATGGTTTATCGCGCTCAATGGTAATTTGGTTATTCGTTATTGGTTATTTGTTCACTGGTCACTGGTCACTGATTACTGCTTACTGACTTGACACAGGATAAGGGAAAACCAATTTTGGGCATCTTGCCAAGTTTTTAACGCTTCTAACCCCTCTTGGGCAAGTTCTTTTTTGATCGTTTGGAGATCAAACTTGCGGGAGATTTCGGTGCGGATGGCTTCTCCCGCCTCTAACTCAACAGTTAAATCGAGGGCTTTTAACTCCACCGTTTGGGCTTGCGTGGAACGGAGATAGGTTTCAATTTGTCCCAGTTCAGAGTTATAAAATGTCCAATGTTGGAAGTTTTGACGGTTAAAGTTGCCCTGAAAGCGACGGTTGAGGTGATCGAGGAGATTATAGTTAAATTCGGCAGTGACTCCTTGACTGTCGTTATAAGCAGGTTCGAGGATATCTTTAGATTTTTGCAAATCCAGCCCTAATAAAAAATAGTCCCCTGGATTAAGAGAAGTGGTAATCTGTTGAAAGATTTCTTGGCATTGTTGGGGGGCGAAATTACCCAGAGAACTGCCTAAAAAGAAGACCATTTGCTTGGGAAGGGGAGAAGGGGGAAGATGTTGCAATGCTTGTTCATAGGTTCCCACTAAGCCATAAATTTTAAGGGTGGGATAGTCTTTTAATAACTCTTTGGCACTGGCTTCTAACATTCCCGCACTAACATCAATGGGAACATAGCGTAAGGGATAGTCTAGGTTATCGTAGGAGTCAAATAAGAGGCGGGTTTTAGTGGAACTGCCGCTTCCCAGTTCAATGAGTTCACAAGGTCCGGTGGTTTGCGCGATCGCGCTTCCGTTGGCTTCTAAAATTTCGGCTTCGGTACGAGTGGGATAATATTCGGGTAACTCACAAATCTGTTCAAATATTTCTGATCCGCGATCATCATAGAGATAATGGCAAGGAATAGTTTTTTGTCTCTGTGTTAATCCTGCAATTAAATCCGCTCCATCATTAGCAGATGCTGTCACTTTCGGATCACTTAAGTCTTGAATGGTTAATCGTTGCTGATAATGCGTTAATTGATCGCGATTCCCACTGGGAGAAGAAATAGACATGAAGCTCTTTGTTCAAATTTTTAAAGTCACTTCTACTGATATTAACAGGCAACCCGATCAGTTATTACCTTTGAGAAAGGTTTTAACATGAAGAGAAAAACAAGGAGAGATTAGCGATGACACAGGTACTTTGTATTGGAGAAACCCTCTATGACTATTTAGCGGCTGATCGAGGAAAATCTATCGAAAGTGTGAGTAATTGGATTGCCTATCCTGGTGGCGCACCGGCAAATGTGGCAAGTGCATTAGTCAAGTTGGGAACTTCTGCTGGCTTTATTGGCTGTATTGGCAAAGATGAGGCAGGACAATCCTTAAAACAGTTACTGTTAGAAACAGGAGTCAATTGCCAAGGAATCCAAGAACATCCCACTGCGCCCACCCGAGGGGTTTATGTGTTGCGTTCCGATAGCGGCGATCGCGAGTTTGCAGGCTTTGGTAATCTCCCCCGTGATCAGTTTGCGGATGCCTTTCTTGAAGCGGATCAACTTCCCGTTCCCTTATTTGAACAAGCCCAATTTTTAGTTTTAGGAACTTTAGAACTCGCCTATCCCACGACGCGCAAAGCTATTTTTCGCGCCCTTGATCTTGCTAATACCTACGATATTAAAGTTTTAGTGGATGTCAACTGGCGACCGATGTTTTGGAATGATACAGAAGAGGCAATCCCCTTAATTCATCAGTTGTGGGAATCGGTCGATTTTATTAAATTATCCCGGGAAGAAGCCGAATTATTATTTGATACCAAAGAGTCAGGCGCGATCGCGCATCAAATTGCCTCTCTAGAAGGGGTTTTTATTACCGATGGGGATAACACCATTAGCTATTGTCTAAATGAGTTTGAAGGCAAAATTCCCGCCTTTGAAATGCCTGTGGAAGACACCACCGGCGCTGGGGATAGTTTTGTTGCGGGTTTAGTGCATCAACTGTGTCAGAAAGGATTAAACCATTTCGATAACCCCACGGCAGTCAAAGAAATGATCACCTATGCTTGTGCCGTTGGCGGTTTAACCACCACAAAATCTGGGGCAATGGCTGCCCAACCTACTGCGGCGGAAGTGGAAGCCTTTCTAAAGCGTGGTTAAAACACAGAGATAAAGGGCTTCACTCCACTCCACTACTGCGCCATAAGTATCCCCAGTATGTCCGCCTAATTGTCGATTAAACCACCATCCCACGAAAAGTGGAATTGCCATCCCAAAAAATAGCGGAATGATGACATACCATTGCCAATAAAAAAAACCCATGAGGCTGATTACCCCTAAGGTTATTCCTCCCAAGAGAATATCTTGAGGTAACTTTAACGCCTCTTTATGAAAGTCGCCCTTTCCCTCTGCTCTTAAATAAGGATAAAGCGCGATCGCGCTCACCTGCCCCCATCGCCCCCAGCCAAGCATTAAAATTAAAATCAACCAACGGGCTTGAGCAATTTCACTAAACGCAACAATTTTTAATATTAACACTATTACGGCAGCAATCACCCCAAAAGCTCCAGTGGTGCTGTCTTTCATCACCTGTAAACGTTTTTCCGGATCAAGGACGGCTAACCCATCGGCGGTATCAATCACCCCATCAAGATGGAGTCCCCCTGTTAACGCAATTCCCCCAGCGACCACTACTGCGGAGCGTGTTAAAATAGGAACGTTGATAATACTGAGAGTTTCATCAAAAACAGCTAAAACTCCACCCAACAAAACACCTATCAGTGGGGCAAAGCGAGCAATTCGAGTTAACTGCAAAGACCACTGTTGTGGCAAGGGAATAATGGTATAAAAGGCAACAGCCCCCCACCAAGAGCTTGCCATTTCTTTCCAAAAATAGATAAATTTTTTCATAGTAAGTCTGAACAGAACAAAAAAGTTAGGCTAACATTGTGTCGTAGCAGGAAAATAATTAATCCTGTCAAATATTACATTTTCAGACATTCCTTCTCTTTAAGTCCTTATCCTCTCCCTTAACAATCACCTTACCCAAAACTTAGTTTCAGTTCATCGCATAACAACAGATATCACCATGAGTAATCCTAAAAACTATCAACATTTTTTAGCCCCCTGCATCATTGACAATGGACTCGTTATTCATAAAGAAGATATGTATCGTTTGCTAAACGATTTAAGTGCCGTCCGTTATACTCATTACCTCGACGGAGAGTTTAAGGGAAAAGGAGAAGGCTATATTGTTGAGGTATTTGAAGATCCCAACCAAGCCACTTTAATTGCCAATCAAACCATCTATATTAATCTCGCCAGTTTTGACTATATCCAGTTAGAAACCACTGAAGGTGGCACTTACTTTAATTTAGTTCACGAACAACGGACGCTGCGATTATTTCCCTTGAGTAATCCTTTCAGTTATCAAGAGACAAATTCCCATTTTGATTCCATGCTGTTAGAAGCAATGGTAACTGATGTCCTCTCTGCCCGTCATGATGTGCAATTAGACGAAGAGGATGACGAATATTTCTTTTAAGTTTTCTTGTGAACACGATTGCCCAGATACCCAAGCCCGTGCCGGAACCTTTATAACGCCTCATGGTAAAGTAGAAACCCCGCGTTTTATGCCCGTGGGAACCGCTGCCACTGTTAAAGGGTTAACCCCAGCCCAACTCGAAAGCGCACAGGCGCAAATGATTCTTGCTAATACCTATCATCTGCATTTACAGCCTGGAGAAGAGATTATTGCTAAAGCAGGGGGATTGCATTCATTTATGGGCTGGAAACAGCCAATTTTAACCGATTCTGGTGGGTTTCAAGTTTTTAGTCTCAGTGAGTTACGGAAAATTAGTGAAGAGGGAGTAACCTTTCGATCGCCGCGGGATGGTCGCATCATTGACTTTACCCCAGAACGAGCAATTCAGGTGCAAAATGATCTCGGGGCGGATGTGATTATGGCGTTTGATGAATGTCCCCCGTATCCTGCTGATTATGAAACCGTTTTATTAGCCACAGAACGCACAGAACGCTGGTTAGAACGGTGTATCGCTGCCCACGCCCGTCCTGAGAGTCAGGCACTATTTGGCATTGTACAGGGAGGCGTTTATCCTGATTTGCGTCAATATGCTGCCAAGCGGTTAGTAGAATTTGATTTACCCGGTTATGCCATTGGGGGAGTGAGTGTGGGAGAACCTGGAGAGTTAATCCATAAAATTGTTGCCACCACCGCGCCCTTATTGCCCAAAGAGAAACCCCGTTATCTCATGGGAGTGGGAACGTATCAAGAAATGGTCAGCGCGATCGCGCAGGGGGTTGATTTATTCGATTGTGTCATCCCCACTCGCTTAGGGCGACATGGTACAGCACTAGTGCAAGGAGAACGCTGGAATCTCAAAAATGCCCGTTTCCGAGAAGATTTTACCTCCCTTGACGAAACTTGTCCTTGTTATTGCTGTCAAAACTTTTCCCGCGCCTATCTCGGTCATTTAATCCGATCGCGCGAAATGTTAGGCTATCTCCTCTTATCACTCCATAATGTTACCGAATTAATCCGTTTTACCCAGCGCATTCGCACTGCAATTATAGAGGATCGTTTTCTCCAAGAATTTGGACATTGGCTGCACCAAGAAACTTTTGTGAGTTAACGCTACAAGGGTGCACTTTAGCCCTTTCAAAGGGAGTTAGGGGGATTTAGGGGAGTAAAAACTAAATCATACCATTTCTGAAATAGAAGTCTTAAACAGCGTTAGAGGTGCGTAATTGTTCTCGGGCATCAGCAACTAAAACTAAGCACAATAAAGCCAAAGCCCTTTGCCATTGTTGACGAATTTTGGAATCTTCGACTTGATTAAATAAACTCACAAAACGGGGAACAGCTTGTTCTAAAGCCACAGGAGGAACCGGGCGATGTAATTCCACTAAATGTTGAATACTCTCTTGATTATTTAGAAAACCCGCAACCCAAGTGGTCGCATGATTCGGGTTATCAGGAACTCGCTTAATATGTAACTCATTTTTGAGCCAAGTATAAAACGCAGGTAACTTATTTTCTAAGGCTGATTTCGCGGTTGGTAATGTTTCCCGCAATAACCCTAAATCAAGATTGCCTAATTCAGTTTGAAAGGCTTCTTTTTGTGGTAATTCACTGGCACTTAGGGTCAATAATTCCTCGACTTTTTGTGCATCTAAATTTAAGTGTTCAGTAAAAGTATTGACAGTTGCTTGTTGATTCATTTTGCTTGATTTATTCTTCGTTTACGTTTGATAGAATTAGCCAGAAAGCTAAATTAGTGGTTGCTTCTAAGGCATGGGGCGCGTGGGCTGGCATATAAACTAATACGCCCTGATTAAGATCAATTTTTTCTCCATTTAGGGTTAGTATTCCTTCCCCTTCTAAGACCATGACTGTTGCATTTTTAGCACTGGTATGTTCTTCTAAAACTGTGCCAGAAGCCAGACAAAATAAGTTTTGCTGACTGTGGTCATCTTTAACAAAAATCTTGCTTAGAATTCCCGTTTCAGGATATTCAATTAAATTGTGGAGATGATCGCAGTAGGAGGTGTTTGCGTTAGTAATTGTGGCAGCCATTGTTATCCTTCCTTAGTCGCGCAGAGGGCAATGTAACCGAGTTGATCGCGATATTGATCAAAAATTTGTTTCATCTGTAAAACGCGCGGTCTGATTTCGGCATTTGTTAACACATTCCATCCAATTTTTACGGCTGGGAAAAAGCCTTCATCTTCAATGACTCGATTGAAAGTAAGTAACCCCATTTCTCCTGTTCTAGACTGAGTAATAGTTAACCCTGCTTGTTTAAACAGTTCTTGCCATTCTGTGTCCGATAAAGGTTGAGCATTAACCCGAATTGATTGGGATAAGGCTCGATCCATTTCTTTTTTATCTCCTAATCCCAGCATTTCGTGAGATAAGAATTTTCCTTGTGGTTTCAAAATGGTTTCAATTCCTGCTAAAATTTTCTTTTTTCCAGTGGGGGATTGCATGGTTAAAATGGCTTCGGCAAAGACATAATCAAATTTTTCGCTAATTTGATCTAACTGGAAAATATCTCCTTCCCGAACTTCCACTTGCCCTTCTAAACCCGCTTTACGGATGTTATCTTGAGCAATGCGAACACTGTCAGGATTACGTTCGATACCAATCACACCAACCCCATAACGTTGGGCAAGCCAAATGGCACTTTTGCCAAAACTGGCGGCGAGTTCTAAAACGGTTTCTCCGGGTTGAAAATTTGCCCAGTCTAGGAGTTGACGAGTGGCTTCTAAGCCGCCGGGGCGTAAGACGGTTTTACCGGCTTTGGCTAGCACTTCATGTCCGGCAAGTGTTTTCGGATTTGATTTTGTGGTACTCATAATTTCCTTATATGGAATACTCTAATACTTGCTACAAATGATTTCCCCTTCGCCCCCCTTAGATAAGGGGGGTTGGGGGGATCGGTATGTAGTGAACTTTTTTAGATTTCATATTACTCATGTTTGCTCTCTTGGATAGAGAGAAAGTAATCTGAGAAGTTGCTATAGTTTTAGAATGACAAATTTTTTCAGC
>CAZTXK010000013.1:17716-19647 GCA_964617275.1 uncultured Dactylococcopsis sp.
GTTGGTTAGTTAAGAAGAGACAGGAATAACGTGGTGGAAGCCTTAAGAATTGGTTTGTTAGGACTCGGCACTGTGGGAGGAGCAACCGCAGAGATTTTACAGTCTCCAGACGGACGTAATCCGCTATTAAAAGAGATTAATATTGCAAAAGTCGGAGTTAATAATTTAGAGAAACCGCGCCCAGTTCAGTTTCCCAGTGGGGTGCTAACAACTGATTTAGAAGGAATTGTTAATGATCCCAATATTGATGTAGTCATTGAGTTAATTGGGGGGTTAGAACCAGCGCGATCGCTGATCCTCCAAGCCATTGCCAATGGTAAACATATTGTTACCGCAAATAAAGCTGTTATTTCTCGCTACGGAGAGGAAATTTATCGCGCCGCCGAACAAGCAGGGGTGTATGTTCTCATCGAAGCAGCCGTCGGCGGTGGCATTCCTGTCATTCGTCCCCTTCAACAAGCCCTCAGTGTTAATCGGATTCAAAGTATTTTAGGGATTATTAATGGGACAACTAACTTTATTCTGACCAAAATGGCAGCCGAGGGGAGTGATTTCGCCGCAGTTCTCGCCGAAGCCCAAGAATTAGGCTATGCTGAAGCCGATCCCAGTGCGGATGTGGATGGCTATGATGCCGCCGATAAAATTACGATTTTGGCAACCCTTGCGTTTGAACAACAGGTTAACTTAGAAGATGTTTCTTGTGAGGGGATTCGCCAAGTCAGTGCCGTTGATATTAAATATGCCGAACAATTAGGCTTTGAAATCAAACTTCTCGCGATCGCGCAACGAGATGAAACAGGCTTACAAGTGAGAGTTCATCCCACCCTTGTTCCGAAAGAACATCCCCTTGCCAACATTGATGGCGTGAATAACGCGATTTTAGTTGAAGGCGATCCCCTTGGACAAGTCATGTTTTATGGCCCCGGTGCTGGGGGAGGGGCAACTGCTAGCGCCGTAGTCTCCGATTTAATGAATATTGCCGCCATGGTGAAAACCAGTGGTGGGGTAAATCCTTTAATGAAAATTCCGCAACACTCTGCGAGTCAATTAGTTCCCATTCAAGAATTAGTCACCCGTTTTTATGCCCGAATTATCTGTGTTGATCAACCGGGAGTCATTGGGAATTTAGGCACTTGTTTTGGCAAGCATGATGTTAGTTTAGAATCCATTGTCCAAATCGACTTTAATCAGGGGATTGCTGAAATTGTGGTGGTGACTCATAACGTCAAAGAAGAAAATTTCCGCAAGGCTTTAGCTGAAATTCCGCAACTAGAAGCGATTGAGCAAATTCAAATTCCTAGTGTTTTAAGAGTCTTACGAGAAAGTTCATAATTATCTCAATTGGAGAAAACTCTTGTTGTTTGTTATTCGTTATTCGTTATTTGTTATTTGTTATTTGTTGTTTGTTGTTTGTCCCTTGTCCTTTGTAAACCAATGACTAATGAAATGATCAATGATGAGTACGGGCGAACGGCCGTTCGCCTCTACCAATGACTAATCCGATTATTTGTAAACCAAATTACATTTAAATAGAATATCGAGGAGAATTAGGGCAAAAACTAAAAAAAAGCTGAGAAATCCCCCACACTCCTTAGGTAATAATGCACAATGAAGGTGATCGCAACGTAATCACCTCAAAAGCCTATGACAGTTGCTACTCCCATCCAAAACAAACCTCTCTCCGAAGAACAACTAGAGAAAATGCACGCTTATTGGCGGGCAGCGAACTATCTCTCGGTCGGACAAATTTATCTCTACGATAATCCCCTGCTCAAAGAACCTCTCAAGCAAGAACATATTAAACCTCGTCTTCTCGGACATTGGGGAACTACCCCTGGGTTAAACTTTATTTACGTTCACCTCAATCGCGTTATCAAACAGCAAGATTTGAATGTTATTTATTTAGCAGGTCCCGGTCACGGCGGCCCCGG
>CAZTXK010000013.1:19747-21689 GCA_964617275.1 uncultured Dactylococcopsis sp.
GGAGATGGGGAAGCTGAAACCGGACCCCTTGCCACCAGTTGGCATTCTAATAAATTTCTCAATCCCGTCCATGATGGGGCAGTTTTGCCCATTCTCCACCTCAACGGCTACAAAATTGCTAATCCCACAGTTTTGTCTCGGATGGGAGATAAAGAACTGGAAAGCCTCTTTGTGGGCTATGGTTACAAGCCCTATTTTGTGGATGGATCTGATCCTGAAGCCATGCACCAATTAATGGCTGGTACGCTTGATAGCATTATTGGAGAAATTAAAAGTATTCAATCAGAAGCTCGCACCAACGGCTTTACCAAACGTCCGCAATGGCCGATGATTATCCTGCGGACTCCCAAAGGCTGGACAGGTCCGAAAGAAGTAGATGGCAAGAAAACTGAGGGCTTCTGGCGTTCTCACCAAGTTCCCTTCTCTGACACTCAAACCAATGCCGAGCATATTACGCTTTTAGAAGAGTGGATGAGAAGTTATAAACCCGAGGAACTCTTTGATGAAAATGGAACCTTTCGCGAAGATTTAGCAGCGATCGCGCCAGAAGGAGAACGACGCATGGGGGCAAATCCTCATGCTAATGGCGGACTGTTGCTAAAAGCCTTAAAAATGCCAGACTTCAAAGATTATGCTGTAGAAGTCAGTAAACCGGCAACCACTTACGCCCAAGCGACTCGGATTACGGGAGAATTTCTCCGCGATGTAATGAAAATGAATTCCCAGACCTTCCGCGTGATGGGGCCGGATGAAACCGCTTCTAACCGCTTGAGTGCCTTATTTGAAGTCACCGATCGCGCTTGGATGGATCAACGCCTCCCAGAGGATGAAAACTTATCCCCAGAGGGTCGAGTGATGGAGGTATTAAGTGAACACCTTTGTCAGGGATGGTTAGAAGGGTATCTCTTAACGGGACGACATGGCTTTTTCTCCTGTTATGAAGCCTTTATTCATATCATTGATTCCATGTTTAACCAGCACGCGAAATGGTTAAAAACCACTCGTGACGAGATTCCTTGGCGACAACCCATTGCCTCTCTCAATTATCTCCTCACCTCTCATGTGTGGCGACAAGATCATAATGGGTTTTCTCACCAAGACCCTGGGTTTATCGACCATGTGGTAAATAAAAAAGCCGATGTAGTGCGGATTTATCTTCCCCCTGATACCAATACCTTATTATCGGTAACCGATCACTGTCTGCGAAGTCGCAATTATGTGAATGTCATTGTTGCCGGGAAACAACCAGAACTACAATATCTCGATATGGATGCCGCAGTTAAACACTGTACTGCTGGTCTAGGTATTTGGGATTGGGCAAGTAATGATCAAGGCAGTGAACCCGATGTCGTGATGGCTTGTGCTGGGGATACTCCCACCTTAGAAACGTTGGCAGCAGTTGATATTCTCCGTCAAAAGTTCCCAGAGTTAAAAGTGCGCGTGGTGAATGTAGTGGATTTAATGACACTGCAACCCGAAAGCGAACACCCCCACGGCATTTCCGATCGCGAGTTTGATACTCTCTTTACCACCGATAAACCGATTGTCTTTGCTTATCATGGCTATCCCTGGTTAATTCACCGTCTTACCTATCGTCGTACCAATCATAATAATCTCCATGTGCGCGGTTATAAGGAGGAGGGAACAACCACCACGCCATTTGATATGGTCGTTAAAAATGATTTAGATCGGTTCCATTTAGTGCAAGATGTGATTGATCGCGTTCCGAAGTTAGGCTATGCGGCAGCGTATGCCAAACAAGAACTTCGGGATAAACTGATTGAACATCATCACTATGTCACGAAATACGGCATTGATATGCCAGAAATCCGTAACTGGAAATGGCCTTATTAATGGCAATGGGGTAGGCAATCCCTGCCCCTCTAAATATAGGTGAACAAGCTGCTATCAGCTTAGCTCAAATTTTATCTGCAGACTTACT
>CAZTXK010000014.1:0-20424 GCA_964617275.1 uncultured Dactylococcopsis sp.
GAATGGAAAGCTGAAGATTAGGAAGCGCGATCGGTTTCGTTAGCTACGAAAGAGATTAAAAGCTCATGATAACATAAAGTTAACGTCTCTAACCTGAGCGACTCATCCTGATGGCTATGAAACGACTGCTTATTTTCGGTTTATTTATCCTCGGATTAACCCTTGCCGTTTGGAACTTTTTAGCTTCAGTTCCTCAAGGGACTTATAACAGTTATGTCCTGGATTTTAAAGAAGAAATCCCCCAATCAGTGGTAGAAAAGAAGCTGAAGACAATTGAACAAGAATATGGCGTTACTGCCGAACTTAATAGTGAATTTTCTAAGCGCGATCGCGTTTATGTAGTTAAATCAGAACAAGAGCTCCCTTCCCTAAACCCCTTTAAAGAATTACTAAAGGATTCCACAGAAGCCCTTGATAAAAACTATATTTATCAAACCTTTGAAATTCCCAACGATCCCTATTATTCCCAACAATGGAACTTCCGCAGCCTTAACCTAGAAAAAGCATGGGATGAGTCGCAAGGAGAAGGGGTGACCGTTGCCGTTATTGATACTGGCGTAAGTCAAGTTCCCGACTTAAAACAAACCGAATTTGTAAAAGGCTACGACTTTATTAATAATCGGACGCAAGCGGATGATGACGTAGGACATGGCACTCATGTCGCCGGAACCATTGCCCAATCCACCAATAATAACTATGGGGTAGCAGGCATTGCTTACAAAGCCAAAATTATGCCTATTAAAGTCCTTGATGGCAATGGCAGTGGCACAATTGCCGACATTGCCGAAGCCATCCGTTTCGCTGCCGATAATGGGGCAGATATCATTAATTTAAGTTTAGGCGGCTTTGGGGATAGTCACCTCGTCTCAGAAGCGATTAACTACGCTTATGACAAAGATGTCACGATTGTTGCCGCTGCGGGAAACTCAGGTCAAAATTCCGCCGCCTATCCGGCACGGTATCCCCATGTCATTGGCGTTTCGGCACTAGATGCTGCAGGAAACAAAACCAATTATTCCAATTATGGCGCTGGCATTGACATCTCTGCACCGGGGGGTAGTGAAGCAGGGAAAATTATCCAAAATACCATCAACCCTGAAAAAGGAGATTCGGTTTTCACTGGCTATCAAGGAACCAGTATGGCTTCCCCTCATGTCGCCGGAGTTGCCGCGTTAGTGAAATCAGTCGGAATTACTGAACCCGAAGCCGTGTTAAACGTCTTAAAACAGTCTGTCCGCAAAGTACAAGAAGACCCCATGAACCATTATGGCGTGGGGCAATTAGACGCGGGAGAAGCGGTTAAACTGGCCATGAAAGGTGAAATTAGCGTCCGTGACTTCTTCCGATGGATGCGCGATAACGGTTATCTTAATCCGCGTTTCTGGATTGATGGCGGGACTGTCATGTTGCCCTTTAAGTTAGCAACGGTAATTGGGGGTTATCTCCTGGCTTGGTTATTACGAAATTACTTTCCCTTTGGCTGGAGTTGGTCTCTCGCCAGTGGGATTATTGCTGGCAGTTCGGGATTATTCTTTCTGCGAGGAATTTATATCTTTGATTTGCCGCAAGCCCCCTTCCGCATTATGGGCAGTTCCATTCCCGAATTGGGTAATATGATTCCAGGCACTACTACTCTTAATCCTTTCTTTGCCAGTGTCTTAATTCCAGTGGGATTAATCTTATTCTTCTTACAACATCCCAAGTGGGGTTGGTTTGCTGTGGGAACCAGTTTAGGCATGGCTTCCTTCTTAGCCATTAGTGCAGTCATGTCGCCAGCAGTTTGGGGATTAGGCAGTGGCTGGTTAAGTCGGAGTTATCTCCTCGTCAATGCGATTTTGTGTTGGGGATTAGCGCGTTTTGCGAGTCAAAAAGAAACTGTAACGGGATAAAGGGTGATATTTATCACATTCTTGAATCAAATTCGTCAAACTGTTTAACATGGAGAAACCAACTATACTGAAGCAGCTTAAATATTGGGTTTAAGCTAAACAATCAGACTTTCCAAAATAAAGATCAGCTCAAAACTCGCTAACATAGGAGTTACTATTGCAATCAAAAAATGGAGAAACTAAAAAGCTGGGCTGACTGAAATCAAAGGAGTCAGATGGAAAACCTATTGCCGAGAAACTAACGATAGCATGAACACAGAAAAACAGAACGCAACTAATCATTTAAACGCTTATCAAGGACAACCTTGGTTAGTGGAAGAAAGAGACGCTTGTGGGGTCGGGTTTATCGCCTCTCAAGAGGGGAAAGCAAGCCACCATCTAGTACAACAAGCCATCAGTGCCTTAGGATGCTTAGAACATCGCGGCGCTTGCAGTGCTGACCAAGATTCCGGTGATGGGGCAGGAATTATGACCGCCATTCCTTGGCAGTTACTGCAGAATTGGTTAAAAGAGAATAATTTATTCACTCCCTCCCAAGAACATTTAGGGGTGGGAATGCTATTTTTACCCTTAGATGAAGAAAAAGCTGCGCAAGCCAGAACCTGTGTTGAGAAAATTCTCAAACAACACTGCCTCTATGTTGTCGGCTGGCGACCGGTTCCGGTTAATGCTGAGGTATTAGGAGAACAAGCCAAAGCCAACCGTCCCCGAGTGGAACAAGTTCTTTTTGCTTCCCCAACCCAACAAGGGGATGATTTAGAAAAAACCCTTTATATTACCAGCGCCAAAATTAAACAAGAAGTCGTTTCTACCCCCGGATTAGAAAATCCCGACGACTTTTACATTTGTTCCTTCTCCAATCGGACGATTGTCTATAAAGGGATGGTGCGCTCAGTTATTTTAGGGGAATATTATCTCGATTTTCAAAACCCTGACTACATTAGCCCCTTTGCTATTTATCACCGTCGCTTCAGCACCAACACCATGCCCAAGTGGCGACTTGCCCAACCGATGCGGTTGTTAGGGCATAACGGGGAAATTAACACCCTCCTCGGGAATATTAACTGGATGCTGGCGCGAGTTAATGATTTAGAAGCCCCTCATTTAAGCAAAGAGGAAATGGCTGCGTTGCCTCTAGTGAGTCAAGATAAAAGTGACTCAGCCAACTTAGACAATGTCATGGAGCTTTTAGTGCAAGCTGGGCGCAGTCCCATGGCTGCCCTGATGATGTTGATTCCCGAGGCTTATCAAAATCAACCGGAATTAGCCAACCGCCCAGAAGTGATTGACTTTTACGAATATCATCGCGGGATTCAAGAACCTTGGGATGGTCCAGCTTTAATTGTTTTCAGTGATGGGAAAACTGTTGGGGCAAACTTAGACCGTAATGGCTTACGTCCAGCGCGTTACTGTATCACCAAAGATAATTATGTGATTGTGGGGTCAGAAGCAGGCGTAATTCCCATTCCCGAAGCAGACATTGTGGAAAAAGGTCGCCTTGGCCCCGGGGAAATGTTGGCGGTAGATTTACAAAATCACCAAACCTTAAAAAATTGGGAAATTAAGGAAAAAGTTGCCAAAGAAGCCCCCTATGGGGAGTGGTTGCGTCAAGGACGGAAAAACGTTGAACAAAAAACTTTTCCTGATGCGCCTCAAATGGATGAAACTGAGGTGTTTGAAAAGCAAACGGCGTTTGGTTACACCGCAGAAGATTTGGAGATGATTCTCCAGCCCATGGCAACGCAGGCAAAAGAACCCACCTTCTGTATGGGGGATGATATTCCCTTGGCTGTTTTGTCGGATAAGCCGCGCTTACTGTATGAGTATTTTAAGCAACGGTTTGCTCAGGTGACAAATCCAGCAATTGACCCCTTACGGGAAAAACTGGTGATGTCATTGCAAATGTGTTTGGGAGAAAAGGGAAACTTGTTACAGGCAACGCCTGAACACGCCCAAATGCTGAAAATTGAAACGCCTGTTCTCAATGATGGGGAATTAGAAGCGGTTAAAAATGCTGGGTTTACTACCAGTGAACTTTCTACGCTGTTTGCGATTAGTGATGGCCCCCAAGGACTGGAAAACGCCCTGCAACGCTTACAAGAACAAGCCGCAGAAGCGGTGAAAGCGGGCAGTAAAATTTTAGTGCTTTCTGACCGTGCTGACTCGGGGATTAATAATGAATATAGCTATATTCCCCCTCTGTTAGCGGTGGGTGCAGTTCACCATCATCTGATTCAAGAAGGGCTGCGAATGAAAGCTTCAATCGTTATTGATACTGCCCAATGCTGGAGTACCCATCACTTTGCCTGCTTAATTGGTTATGGAGCTTCGGCTGTTTGCCCTTATTTGGCGTTAGAAAGCATCCGTCAATGGGTGAGTGACAGTAAAACCCAAAAAATGATGGATAAAGGACGCATGGAGAAAATTTCTTGTCTAGAAGCACAAGAACAGTATCGCTATGCGGTGGAAATGGGCTTGTTGAAGATTCTCTCGAAAATGGGAATTTCCTTACTCTCTAGCTATAACGGGGCGCAAATTTTTGAAGCCATTGGTTTAGGGGAAGAGGTAATCGATATTGCCTTCGCCGGAACCACCTCTCGTGTCGGGGGCTTAAATATGCAGGAATTGGCGCAAGAAGTGATGAACTTCCATCGCCGCGCTTTCCCTGAGTTACAAGGCAAGAAGTTGGAAAACTTTGGCTTCTTTAACTACCGTCCTCGCGGGGAATATCACATGAATAGCCCCGAGATGGCAAAAGCCTTACATCAGGCGGTTGCGGGCAAAAATTATGACCACTATGAGCTTTATACTAAGCACTTAGAAGAACGCCCAGCGACAGCTTTACGGGACTTATTAGACTTCAAGGTGGAAGAGCAAGATTCTATTCCCCTAGAAGAAGTTGAACCGGTGGAAGAGATTGTTAAACGCTTCTGTACGGGGGCAATGTCGTTAGGGGCGTTATCGCGGGAAGCCCATGAAACCCTCGCCGTTGCCATGAATCGCATTGGTGGGAAATCCAATTCGGGAGAAGGGGGAGAAGATCCCACGCGCTATATTGTTATGGATGATGTGGATGAAGAAGGTAACTCGGAAACTTTTCCGCATCTGAAAGGATTAAGTAATGGCGATACGGCAAGTTCGGCGATTAAACAGGTGGCTTCGGGACGCTTTGGGGCAACGCCTGAATATCTCATGAGTGGCCGCCAAATTGAAATTAAAGTGGCGCAAGGGGCAAAACCTGGTGAAGGGGGACAACTGCCTGGGAAAAAAGTCAGTCCTTATATTGCCATGTTACGGCGGTCTAAGCCCGGGGTTCCGCTCATTTCGCCACCGCCTCACCATGATATTTACTCGATTGAGGATTTATCGCAGCTTATTTTTGACCTGCACCAAGTAAACCCCGATGCGAAAGTTTCAGTGAAGTTAGTTGCTGAAGTTGGCATTGGCACGATCGCGGCTGGTGTGGCTAAAGCCAACGCCGATGTGATTCAAGTCTCAGGTCACGATGGTGGCACCGGGGCTTCTCCCTTGTCTTCCATTAAACACGCCGGAACCCCTTGGGAATTGGGGGTAACAGAAGTGCATCGGATGCTGTTGGACAATCAACTGCGCGATCGCGTTACTCTCCGTGCTGATGGGGGCATTAAAACCGGCTGGGATGTCCTCATGGCTGCGCTGATGGGGGCGGAAGAATATGGTTTTGGGTCAGTCTCCATGATTGCTGAAGGCTGCATTATGGCGCGAATTTGCCACACCAATAACTGCCCAGTGGGGGTTGCTACCCAACAGGAAAAACTCCGTCAACGGTTCAGTGGCACGCCGGGTCATGTAGTTAACTTCTTCTACTTTGTCGCCGAAGAAGTGCGGATGTTGTTAGCGCGGTTAGGCTATCGTCGTCTCGATGAAGTGATTGGACGGTCTGATTTACTCAAACACCGTGAAAACATGAACATCGCTAAAACTGACTCCTTGAACTTAAACTGTTTGATGGACTTGCCAGACGTGCGAGACAATCGCAGTTGGTTACAGCATGAGGAAGTTCACAGTAATGGGCCGGTTTTAGACGAGGAACTCTTAAATGACCCAGAAATTGCCACTGCTATGGCAAATCACGGTCAGGTGAACAAATCGGTGAAAATTCTCAACACCGATCGCGCTGTGGGGGCAAGAATCGCCGGTAAACTTGCCAAACAATACGGTGATACTGGCTTTAAAGGGCAAATTACCCTAAACTTTAATGGCGGCGCTGGACAAAGTTTTGGGGCGTTTAACCTTGCTGGAATGACCCTCAAACTGACAGGAGAAGCCAATGACTATGTCGGTAAAGGAATGAATGGCGGTGAACTGATTATTGTTCCTCCAGAAGAGGCTACCTATGAACCCGCTAATAACGCCATTATCGGCAATACTTGCTTATATGGGGCAACGGGTGGCTATCTTTACGCTAACGGACAAGCTGGGGAACGGTTTGCCGTGCGCAATTCCTTTGGCTATGCCGTCATTACTGGCGCAGGCGACCACTGTTGTGAATACATGACCGGTGGTGTTGTGGTTGTCTTAGGCAAAGTGGGACGCAATGTCGGTGCTGGAATGACCGGCGGTATTGGCTATTTCTTAGACGAAGAAAACAATTTCCCCGCTAAAGTCAACACCGAAATTGTCACTTATCAGCGGATTGTCAGTAAAGCCGGAGAAGAACAACTCAAAGAGTTGATTGCCAATCATGCTCAACGCACCGGCAGCAAGAAAGCGCAAATGATTCTAGACAATTGGGAAACCTATCTGCCCAAATTCTGGCAAATTGTTCCCCCATCAGAAGCGGAAACTGCGGTTGCCAATGCGGAAGTTTCTGAAGAAGAAAAGACACTCACCAGTGTTAAATAATTAGCGAATTCCTTTTCGTTAAAATCAAAAAAGCGCACCTAATTTCAGCATTGGGTGCGTTTTTCATCGGACATTCAAGTTGTTTATGGCTCGTCAAAAGAAAAAATCAGACTTACCCGCCAAAACCTGTATTGTTTGTGGTCGCCCCTTTACTTGGCGTAAAAAGTGGGCAGATTGTTGGGAAGAGGTAAAGTATTGTTCTCAACGTTGTCGGCGACGAAAATCATTAGTGACCAGTGACCAGTGACCAGTAACCAGTGGTTGTTTGTCCTTTGTCCTTCGTCCTTTGTTGTTCGTCGTTCGTTGTTTGTCCTTCGTCCTTTGTAATCTAATGACCAATGACTAATGACTAATAACTAATAACTAAAGTGCTTTTTGTAATTGCGGTTGTAACCGTTCCGCCGTATTAATTTTTAAGCCGGGAAGGGAACTTTTAACAGTTACCTGATTTTCTTCAGCAGAAAATAATAACCACCGACTTCCCCGTGGGAGATCATTTGCATCTGTGGAATCACAAGTTAACCAAATTAAAGGCAGAGAAGGGGGAAATTCTTCCCGGGGTTGTTGCATTTTGACAGCAGCTAAAGTTTCTAAAACTCCCTGTTGGGTTCCAATCAGCCCCGATCGCGCTGTCCAGAGTTTAACATTGAGTTGACTGCGTAAAGCGTAAAAATAAAGAGAAGCCGCCGCAATCACTGCATCCTCAAACACCTCGGATTGCCAAGAAATCGCATTATTCAGGCAAATGACCACATCTTGTCCCCCCACTGACAGTTCCATTTCTCGCACCCGTAATTCCCCATATCGCGCACTGCTACGCCAATGAATAAACCGAGGGGGATCTCCTCGTCGGTAGGGGCGTAATCCTCGCGTTAACCCCACATTGGCAGCTTGGAAGCGTTTTTCTTGCGGAAACTGATCACTATCTTCTTGTCCTAACGTATCGAGAAGGGAACATTGTCTCAGGGGTAAAACCAGAGGGTAAACAATTGCTTTCGCTTTAACTTGACGACTGCGACGACTCCAAAATAAGCCTAGGGGAGTGGCGGTACGCAATGAAATGTGTGACCAATGATAAATTCCCCGTTGCACAGCATTGACACTATAAATGCAAGAATAATGACTTTGAGGGGGGAGATTCTCGATCGCGCTTGAGGTAGGCTTTCCTAAGCCTTCTGGAAGACAGTCAATAACTTGCAAAAGGGTTTTGCTTTGTGGGGTGGGATTCTCGATGATCAACTCCAAAGTTAGATCATCCCCAGCACTGACAGGATAAATGGGGGAACGTCGCACCTGTAATGATTTTAATGCTCGGGGAGGAAGTACCGCCGCTAATCCCAAAAGGGCAAAAATTAACCCACTGAGAACATACAACCAGCCCACCATGGTATTTGTTGCTGCCCCAAAAAAGGAAATGGCAATAAAGAGTAAAACCAATCCCCCATAAGAAGGGCTGGAAAAATGAGTTTCTAACCGACGACGCACCATGATTGAGGATTTTTATGAAAAAAGACTTTTTTTATGGTGACATATTCCCCCGAATTGGGGGAAATTTCCTCGTTAACCAGAGATATAGCCTAATGATTCTAGCTTAGCGATAATTTTGCCAACACTTTCATCAAGGGATTCTAAATCTGTGCGACATTCCACAGTGGGATTATTTGGGGGTTCATAGGGATCATCAATGCCGGTAAATTTCTGAATTTCTCCGGCGCGCGCTTTTTGATATAAGCCTTTAACATCCCGTTCTTCACACACATTTAAGGGGGCGTTGACAAAAACTTCCACAAAGTCGCCAATTTTCTCTCCCACTTCTTCTCTGACCTCACGATAGGGGGAAATCGCAGAAACCAAGACAATCACCCCATTACGGGTTAAAAGGTGGGAAACAAAGCCAATGCGACGGATATTAGTGTCTCTGTCTTCTTTGCTAAAGCCTAAGCCCTTGGTAAGGTTTTGACGGACAATGTCGCCGTCTAATACCTCTAGTTTCTCACAACCGCGCGATCGCAGTTCTTTTTCTAACGCCTGAGTAATGGTCGTTTTTCCCGCACCACTTAATCCTGTTAACCAAATGGTTACACCACGATGTTCCATGAAAATTAATCCTTTTCTTAACTCAACCTGTCATCATACTTGAGTGAGTAGCATAACGGAACAAAATCGTATAAACTATCTTATTTCGCTTACCTATGACTTTACTATTTAGTAAAGCTCTTTTTGGCTTGAGTGAGTTGAAGTACAAACAAATGATGGAGCATTCTCCTTTAAGTCTATCTAAGCCTCTTGGCGGTCACTCTTCCGCCGTTGCCTTTTCAAGAGTTATTCCCTTAAGATGTCTTTTGTCAAACCAACCGAAGTTAGCCGCATCTTCTAAAGAAAAACCCCTTGTTCTTAAAAAGGATGCTGTTCGCTTAATTAAAACTTTTCTAACTTCAACAGATTTCATATATCTTGAAACCTTAGAATCAGTCAGCCTAGCTTCAATATTTAGAGCAGCATTACCGTCTGCATTTAACACCTCCCCATCAAAGGTGAAGAATTGATCTCCTTTACGAGTCCCTAAAAGAACCCCGTAACGGGAATCAACCTGCGAGGTGTACGCAGCATTTACTACTGAAACTTTACAATTCCGTCGAGTAGCTATTTCATCAAGAGATGTCTGCAAAGTTCCTTTACACCATTCTGCTAGATTACGATTAACTTTTTTGCTTTGCTTTTTGTTTTTAACAACAAAGTTTAAATCTTCAGTAATAGCATGGTCGTACTGGTCAAATATATTACTCTATTCTGATACTAGATGACCAGACTAAGAGACGCTTGTGTTACACCCAGAAGAAACTTTTTTCTGTTACCACGGTTTTGAAGTTTTGACAGCTAAGTTCTACTCCCAACCAATTTCCTAAAAATTCTAAGTCTTGATTAAATTGGGTTTCTAACTCACCATATAATTTCGAGTGAAGGGTGGGACGTTTTTGCATCGTCCAAGATTTTCTAACTTGTTCGCGAATTGCTTTTGGAATTAGGAGTTGTCTGGCTTTTTCTAAAAGCGGATTATTAACAATAAATTCTCGGAAAGGGGTTTTTCGCCATCTTTCATGGGAAACATTTTGCTGAGAGAATTCTTCCTGCCACTGAGGCACGTTTTGATAACCAATAAATTCACAAACTCGTTCCAATTCCGCTTGGGGATGACTTAATAAACGTTCAAAAAAAATTGGTAAAACATTTTCTTTTCCAAATGTCTCAAAGTAGGGGTTTAACTGTTTAGAATAGTAACTATACTCAATTAATTCAGGATATTGATTAACGGCTTTATTGATATCAATGAGAATATTATTTAAGCTCCATTCGTGGATATAATGAGAAATTAAACGATCAATCGGATGGCGCATGACATAAATAAATTTTGCCTCAGGTAAATGCTTCTTAATCCGTTCAATGGTGTGGGGGTAAGTGGGAAGTTTAGTATAATGAGTCGTGGATTCGCCACAAATATCAGTGGGGTTGGCTTGCTCAAAAAAAGAAAGATACCAGTCTAACCCGTTGGCATAAACTTCATCATCGCTAAAAAAATAAAGCTCTTTTGGTTCACTCATAAAAATGCCTGATTGTAAAGCCAGTTGTTCGTGGAGAGAACTGGTTGCACATTTCATTGCCCCAATAATTAAAAAGTCTGGTTTTTTCATGATTGGTTATTTATTCTTTCCTTCATAGGGTTGCATTGGGTTACGCCAAGACATCCAAATATCTTGAATGGTCTTCTCATTGATATGAGATTCTTTACGGTTTCTTGTTATTTCTCGTAGCAGTGAAATACTACGTCCCATTAACCAACAAACATTAGCTTGCAAAAGTCCCCATTTTCCGCCATAAAATTTAGCAAAATAACGAGAACGCGAGGCATAAAGATAAGGGCGAGGACGTTTTCGAGTGGCAATTTCTGTTTTTACAGTTCCACTTCCCCCTCTTAAATGAACGACCCTGGCTTGAGGATAATAAACAATTTTCCATCCCGCATCTCGCGCCCGCCGACAATAATCAGTGTCATCAAAATACATGAAATACCCTTCATCCATCAAGCCAATTTGATCAATGACTGCTTTCCGAATGAGAACACAAGCAAAACTTGTCCATTGGGGTTCAAAAGGAGTATCAGACACAGGAAGGGGAACATCGTAGGGGTTTAAAATTTTAGTGACTGGCCCAGTGGCGGCGGCTTTAATTAATTCGCTGATGGGGGAATGGTAGCGGAAACAACTAATTTGTGGCGTTCCGTCGGGCCATTCTAAACGAGGACTAATCAGTCCAGCTTCGGGATATGTCTCTAAGGCGTTGAGGAGTTGCGCGATCGCGCTTTCCCTAACAATTGTATCGCTATTGAGCAGTAAATAATTCTCGGCTTCTACGGCTTTAATTCCGACGTTGTTCCCTGCTGAAAACCCTCCATTTACCGCAGAGGGAATCAGTTTTACCCAATTCTCCCATCCCTGTTGTTTGATGACATCTGCAATGATCTCGACGGAATGATCCCCAGAAGCATTATCGACGACGATTACCTGCTGTTCATCGCTTTTGATTTGATCCTGAAGGGAAAATAAACAATCAACGACTAACTGAGGCGTTCGATAATTGAGGATAATAATTCCTAGGGTGATCATAGGTTGCCCTTGCAAACAGTTTTGTGACTATCATCATATCTCAATTCATGTGGGAAGATTGAGGAAAACCCTGATTTTTTCACCATGCTAAATCTTCCAACGCAAATTACGTTATCTCGCTTATTGGGGATTCCGTTTCTCTTTTATTGTCTCACTCAGCCGTCTGTTTCTTTTCAATGGGCGGGATTAATAATTTTCTTAGGAGTCGCAGCCACGGATTGGCTAGATGGCTATCTCGCCCGTAAACTCGATCAAGTTACAGATTTAGGGAAGTTTCTTGATCCGCTTGTGGATAAGCTATTGATTTTTGCGCCACTTTTGGTATTAGTGGAAAGGGGAACGATTCCAGCTTGGGCTGTTTTTTTGATTTTGGCCCGAGAACTCGCGATCGCGGGATGGCGAGTTACGCCCAATTTATCAGGAGAACAGGTGACAGGGGCGAATCAATTGGGAAAGATTAAAACGGCATTACAAATTATTGCTATTACTGCTTTAATTGCCCCCATTGATGCTTACAGTTGGCTAATATTTTCTCAGATTCTATTTGCGCTTGCTGTTTTGATCACTCTAGTTTCGGGATTGATGTACGTCTGGAATCCCTTTCTGTCAAAAGAAACGAACTCATAAAGAAGTCTTAAAATTAATTTTATTATAATGATGTTGGAATTACTTTTGATTAATAGTGCCTTAATTCTCATTGCTTATTTTTTAGGATCAATTCCCAGTGGTTTTCTTGCTGGGCGTTGGTTAGAAAAAATCGATATTCGCGAGTATGGATCAGGTTCAACAGGTGCAACAAATGTGCTTCGGGTTTTAGGCACAAAAGCGGCGGTGGCTGTATTGCTAGTGGATTTGCTCAAAGGCGCGATCGCGGTTGCAATTGCCAAAGTGATTGTGATTCAAGTTTCAGCCCTTCCCCTTTCTGACGATGGCGTGGCTTGGTTAGTGATTGTAACGGCTTTAGCTGCGGTATTTGGTCATAGTAAGTCAGTATGGTTACAGTTTAGCGGTGGCAAGTCTGTAGCAACCAGTTTAGGCACTTTAATCGTGATGACTCCTGCGGTTGCAGTCGGTGGCGTGATTGCATTTGGTTTAACTCTTGGGTTATCGCGAATGGTGTCTCTGAGTTCTATAGTTAGCGCGATCGCGATTAATATTTTAATGCTTGTCCTAAATGAACCATTGCCTTATTTCATTTTTGCCGCTTGTGCAGCAGCCTATGTCATTTGGCGGCATCGCGGTAATGTGGAACGGATTTTAGCGGGAACTGAACCTAAAATTGGACAAAAAGTTTCACATTAATTGGTTATTGGTTGTTTGTTAATTAATTTCTAAACTATTGTCGTCTTGGGCGACCTAAAGTAGTAATATAAAGAACTGCCTCATCTTCGGGAATGCCTAAAACGTCATTGACTTGATTGTCAAAAAAGCCTGCGATTCCACTAACGCCTAATTGTAAATAAATTGCTGCTAAATTGAGACGTTGTCCGAGGTGTCCTGCATCCATGTGTAAGTAACGATAAGCGCGATCGCCGTATAAACCAATTGCTTGTTTTAAGTCCGCAGTATGGAAAATTACCGCACCTGCATCCCGTCCTAAATCTTGTCCTAAACAGAGATAATGCAGTTGGCGACGGAAGTTTTTAAAGCGAATTTGTCTTAATTCTTGAGAGTTCGGGGCATAATAATAACAGCCTTCTTCTAAGTCGGTTACCCCAGAAGCCGCGACAAAAGTAGAAATTAAATTCGGTTCAAAAAAGTCGGGGTTAGCATCTAATCCTTGTTGCCAATATTCTTGGGGTTGGTAAGTAAAACTGAGAACTTTTTTCAGTTCCTCAAAGGTGATATCTTGTCCATTATAGCCGCGTGTTGAACGACGGTTTAGAATCGTTTTGGGTAAACCTTCTAATCCTTCTCCCCAGTCAATGGGATCCGTTTCGGTGGAAACTTTTAAGCAAAAGGGAAAGTTATATTTATCTTCTTTTTCGCTAGTTTGTAGCTGTTTAGAACTAATTTTAGGTTCGTTTTCAATTTTAGTCTTTTCATGGAGATATCCTAATAACTGCCCATCGGGAATATTCTCAGGAAAACGATGATTGGCTGGAGAGGGTAAACTGGTGTTTGCAGGGGATAAATTTTGGTTAATTTCTAATAAATCAGCTAAGGCAGCAACGGTAATTACCCCTTCTTGTTCAGGATTAAGATAAAGCAGTTCATTCATGCGATCATCATGAAATCCCCCGATAAAATGAGGGCGATAGTCACAAAGATTCCCTGCGAGTTCAAAATTGCCTAATAAATGCCCGCTATCGAGAAATATGCGTCGATACGCCCGATCTTCATAGCGCCAAGCGGAACGATAAAAGACTGAGGAAACCGCGATCGCGATCTCGGTATTTTCTAAGGTAGAATGCCAAAAACAAGCACCTTGCAACTCTGACCAAACAGAATCTTCCCAAAAATGAATCAGGGAATGAGTTTGAGATTGATAGTTATAGAGTCCTTCTGGTAAAAAGGATAATCCCCTGACAATGAGATATACTTCTGCTGGGTAAAGTCCACCCGCCGAGGGGGCAGCGCGAAGATAAATCCTCTCCCCAGACATGGTTTGTAATTTCGCTGTGACGCCGTAGGATAACAAGAGAAATTGGGAGAGACGATGCCATTTTTCCCAGTGGGGTTCATCAGTTGGCGTATTATCCAGATAAGGCTTTAAGTCGTAAGTAGTTCCAATTTGGTAATCCTTATAGGGAAGTGGCTGATTCTCCCAGTCAAGGGAACGCGCTTTTTTAGCAATGGTTTCTGGATCGTATTTCGTGCGCTCGTGATAATGTTGAGCTAAGGTGGGTTGCCATTGGGACATAGACTTGCAAGAGGAGTAAAATCATCCTTTTTGGGGCTTTTCTCATCCTATCACTACGCCCAAATTCTTAGCACTTTCATTCTCTTAGTAATTGATTCGGAACCCACCATAAATAAATCATTAATCCGAACAGTTCCACTAGTGGCTGTAAAACCGCAATAGTTACGACAATTCCCCATTCTGGGGGTAAAGCCAGGGCAAAGGGAAGCACAACAAAGGAGTTGCGAGAACCGAGACTAAAAGCCAAAGTCCGATTGGCAGGAATTTCTAGTTGCAATAATTGTCCTAAGAAACGAGAAATGTAGCCCGCTAAAATTAAATGCAGGATAAAAATGAGGATAACAGGGAACAGCGATGGTAAAACATCCAAACTGAACTGACTGACTTGAGAGCTCGCAATTAAGAACAATACCAATGCTAATAAAGGAATCGGAAACCATGAAGTCAAATCAAGCCAGCGATTAAGGAGAATGTGACTTTTTGCTGCTTGCTGAGTTAACAAGGCTAAACTTAAGGGGAGTACAATCAAGTTAATAAAGACATTCGCAAAATCGGTCGGGTTGATAATACCTCCTAAGGATTGATCGCTAAATAAAAATAGATAAATTGGCAGGAATAAACTTTGCAATAATAATAAAATGGGCGTAGAAACAATGGCTAAATTAATATTGCCTTTTCCTAAATAAGCAAACGTTAAAAACCAATCCGTACAGGGAACTAACAACACTAGAAAAACCCCTAACTCTAGCTTCGGATCATTGAGAAATAAAAAAGCCAGTAACCAAACTGTGAGGGGAATAATCAAAAAGTTGCCAACTACTAATGCAATGAGAAATCGTTTATGTCGCAACGCCTGTCTGAGATAAATAAGGGGAACTTGGCAGAATGTCGAATACAGTAATATTCCTAATGCCCAATCGGTTAACGGTTCCAAATAAGAACCCATTTGGGGAGAATACCATCCCCACCCTCCTCCGAGGAAAATGACACAGAGGTAGAGCCAAATTTGGTTACGCTCAAGGGTTAATTTGCTCATATTAATTCAAGATAGTAAGTATGTTACAACAGCAAATTTTCGTTTCCGCTATAACAGAAGAAAGCTCTATACTCTTTCAAGACAATGAAACCTGTAAGACTAGCAGACAAAGTAAGCACGCAACAAATTGATCAGCAAAATGATATTCCTTACCTAGTTTGGCTTTTAGAGAATCCCAATAGTCCAATACATCTTCCGGGAGCCATTAATTTATTTAACCACGATTGTCTTCATATTCTCTTGGAACGCGGGGTTTCTTCTTGCGACGAAGCCTATATTATCGGATTTACCATGAGTAATGATTCTAAAACCAATCGCCTTCACTGCTGGATTTTTAAGTTATGTGCTCTTTTGTTCTATCCCCCGAAATTCCGCCTGAATTTGGAGGAACTTTCTGAATTTGATCGAGGATTCGAGCAAGGGCGACTCGCAAAAACGAAAAATCTCAACCACATTGATTTCAAACAATATCTTAATGAGCCGGTTCCTAAGTTAAAAAAGCGTCTTATTTAGACAAAAATCGTTGCAAAATTAAAAAATTGAGGGAAGTAAAATAATGACCGTAGCAGTTGATATCGAAAATAAAATCCAAAGCATTGCCAAGAGCTTATACCAACAGCAGGAAATTCATCATAATTTTATTCTCAACTGGACAATTGAGCGACCTGAACTAAGACGACAACTGTTTCAATTAGTGGATTGCCTACCCACGCTAAAGAATAACTCTCAAATTGCTCAACATATTAAAGAATACTTAACTGAGAAAGAACCCAACGAACTCCCGAAAGCAATTGCCACTGCGATTAATTTCCAACAACCCGATAGCCTACAAGCAAAAACAACCGCTATAACCTTCCAACAAGGGGTGAAACAACTTGCTAAACAATTTATTGTTGGAGAATCGACCTCGGAAACGTTAAAAACGCTTAAGAAAAAAGCTCGCCCCAATCTTAAATTCTCCATTGATATTTTAGGAGAAGCCGTGGTGAGTGAACAGGAAGCCCACAGTTACTTAAACGCTTACCAAGATCTGATCAAAGCATTGGGGAATCAAGACGCCATTACCGCTCAAGTTTCAGTAAAGTTAACTGCCCTATATGCGAGAACCAGTGAAACTGATCCTGAGGGTAGCAAAACAGTTCTCTTGCAACGACTGCGCCCCTTAGTTCGCCTTGCCAAATCTGAGGGAATCACCCTCCACTTTGACATGGAGCAGCAACAATACAAAGACCTAACCTTGGAAACATTACAAACCTTGTTGCTAGAACCAGAGTTTAGCAAGGATACTCACATTGGGATTACCCTACAAGCCTATTTGAAAGACACTGCCCAAGATTTAGAAAAGATTTTACGGTGGCTTGAAAATCGCCAAACTCCGATTATTCTAAGGCTGGTGAAAGGGGCATATTGGGATCAAGAGTATATCAAGGCGCAACAAAATAATTGGCAGCAAAAAGTATTTACCGATAAAGCAGAAACCGATCAAAATTTTGAAACACTTACGGAAACGCTACTAAAACATCATACGCTCGTTTATCCCGCGATCGCGACTCATAACCTCCGGAGTATTGCCAACGCGATCGCGATCGCGCAAACCTACCAAGTTCCCACCGATCACTTTGAACTGCAAGTCTTATATGGGATGGGAGACACTTTAGCAACCACTCTCGCCCAACAAGGCTATCAAGCCCGCATTTACTGTCCTCAAGGAGATTTGTTACCGGGGATGAGCTATTTAATTCGGCGGTTGTTAGAAAATACCGCTAATACTTCGTTTCTCAAGCAAGTGAAAAGTCAGCAGCTTGAGCAGCTCATTGCCAAACCCACTCCTTCCCAGTCTTTTGCGGAGTCTCGTCAGTTAATCAATGCTCCCAATACTGATTTTAGCCAGAAATCCCGTTATGAGCAGCAACAAGAGGCAATTAAGCGCGTTAGGCAAAAACTCGGACAACGTTATAACCCGATTCTCAATGGCGCAGAAGTTACCTGTGAGCAAACAATCCCTTCCCTTAACCCCTCCCAAGTCAAGGAAACGATCGGCATAATTGGACAAGGAACTCAAAATCAAGCCGAAGACGCAGTGCAAACGGCTAAAACAGCATTTCCAGATTGGAAAAATACCCCCAGTGAAACCCGTTGTCAGATCATTGAAGCAGCGGCGGATCTCATGGAAACCCATCGCCAAGAGTTAAATGCTTGGGTGTGTTTAGAGTCGGGAAAGCCCATTCCGCAAGCAGATCCCGAAACCAGTGAAGCTATTGATTTTTGTCGCTATTATGCCAGGCTGATGCGAAAACTCAGTCAGGGGCAAGATTTCAGTGTTCCTGGGGAAACGAATTTTTATCATTATTTTCCTCGGGGTACAGCAGTAGTGATTAGTCCGTGGAACTTTCCCATTGCCATTACCACTGGGATGACTGTGGCTGCCTTAGTGACGGGAAATTGTGTGATTCTGAAACCTGCTAGTAATACGGCAGTAATTGCCGCAAAAATCTGTGATCTTCTCTATCAAGCAGGGATTCCCAAAAACGTTCTGCAATTTTTACCCGGTCGTGGGGGAGAGATGGGCAATTATTTGATCCAGCATCCGGAGGTTCAAACCATTGCTTTTACAGGGAGTCAAGCAGTCGGTCAAGGGATTATCCAGCAAGCGGCGAATTGTTCAGGGATTGAGTATAAGCGGGTAATTGCTGAAATGGGCGGGAAAAACAGCCTTATTATTGATGAAAGTGCCGATCTCGATGCGGCAGTGGCGGGGGTGGTTCAGTCTGCCTTTGGCTATGCCGGGCAAAAATGTTCGGCTTGTTCTCGCGCGATCGTTGTTGATTCCGTTTATAAGAGTTTCTGCGATCGCTTAAAAGAGGCTACGGTTTCCCTAGCTGTGGGGAAAGCTGATGATCCGCAAACGCAAGTGGGTCCCGTTATTGATAATCAAGCACATCAAAGGATTCAGGATTATATTAATCATGGTCTTGCGACTTATGAAGTCACTCAATCTGCTTTACCTGAGTTAAAGGATGGCTTTTATCTTTCTCCTACTTTGTTTTTTGGGGTAAATCCTGACGATAAGTTAGCCCAAGAAGAGATTTTTGGCCCTGTTTTGTCAGTGATTAAAGCAGATTCTTTTGCTAGCGCGATCGCGATCGCTAATAATACTCAATATGCGCTGACAGGAGGGGTTTATTCTCGCACCCCCTCTCACTTAGAACAAGCACGGAACCACTTTCAAGTGGGTAATTTATACTTAAATCGAGGAATCACGGGGTCAATTGTGGCGCGACAGCCCTTTGGTGGCTTCAAACAATCCGGTATTGGGGCAAAAGCGGGGGGCCCTGACTATTTAACTCAATTTATGAATGCCCGAGTAATTACTGAAAATACTCAGCGACAAGGATTTGCGTTACTCTGAGTTTACTCAGGGGTAGAGTTATCTTTTATCTTCGGTATAGTATGAGTGAGTAAGCGTTTCAACTGGATTTGGTAGCTCATTGCTGATAAAAAAGTTTGACTGTGTAAAATCAGTTTATAAGGAACGAGACAGAATAGCGTCTGCTACGGAAGGCATGTCTGCTAGTGAAGTAGTGGAATATTTCAAAAGCGCAAAGTAGTTGCCGAATCTAAAGCGCGATCGCAGTTGGAAGATGATAAAATCCAATAATTATATCTAAAATTTTAAACTTGACTTAGAAACACTAGGAGAGTGATTGCTGTGGCTTCTATAACAATTGATCTTTCGGACAGCCAATTCCAAAAGCTACAGAATTTAGCAAGAGTGCATGGCATTGCGACTGAAGTGCTTTTGAAGGCAAGCCTAGAGGATTGGCTAAATCTACAAAAAGGCGATTTCGTTAATGCAACCGATTATGTGTTGGAGAAAAACGCTGAACTATATCGGCGTTTGGCATGATCCGCTATTTGACATTAATTGAAGTATTAGAGCTACATCACAAAATTCTTGAACAATCTGGTGGAACATCGGGAATCCGAGATATGGGGTTGTTGGAATCAGCGATTGCCCAGCCTCGAATGACGTTTGGCGGAGAGGATCTGTACCCAACTTTGCTGGAGAAGTCAGCAGCATTAGGGTTTTCAATCATCATGAATCATCCATTTGTAGATGGAAATAAACGTACAGGTCATGCGGCGACGGAGACTTTTCTTATTCTGAATGGGTTGGAAATTAACGCATCTGTGGATGAACAAGAACGTATAGTGTTGGCGATCGCATCGGGCAAATTAGAGCGTGAGGTATTTGTAGAATGGTTGCAGCAGAACACAACTGTCTGCTAAAAAGTTTGACTGTGTAAAATCAGTTCGTAAGGAACGAGATAGAATAGCGTCTGCTACAGAAGGTATGTCGGTAAGCCCTGTATTCGGGGGATGCAAATTACTGTGTACGACATTTTGGGATATCTGGCAAGTGGGATGAGCAAAAATGGACACTGCACAGAAAGAAAAGATAGCCGAAAACGAATTCGCCAGTTTTCTAGGTAGAAGGGGGTTGCTAGTTGCCAAACCCTACTTCGATCAAAGGGGGGCGGATTTACTGGCTTTTGTGCATATTTGTGGTGGTGCTAAGTTCTGTAGAGTTCAATCAAAATATAGACAATCAAATAACAAAGTGGAGATACCAATTCACTATGTTTCTGGTGCATTTGTGTGTCTGCTCTATCTTGTTCCAAGAGAAAATGAGAGTCAAGGAGAAGAGCAACACACTCTGTTTTACTTCTTGCCTGATGACATAAAGAAATGGAACAAGCATGACAATAAGTACATTTTGTCTCTCCCAAGCTACTTCAGCTTCATTGAGAAATTCAAAGCTCACTCATTAGATGATCATGGATTCAAGCAAATAAGAAACCTCATTATCAATTCAAAAGTTCAGGAAGAGATGGGGATGCTGGATTTTTCAAATCCTAATAATAGTGGGCTCATAGCGCCATTGTTTTAATTCCACTGGCGAGATAGCTCGCGACGGCGGGGGCTACAACTCTGCTAATATGAGATAAAATCGAGTCTGCTACAAGTGACCCTTAAATTCAGTGTGAGTGATTTATTGCAACGGTTGCAGAAGCTGGTTGCGGAGGGTGA
>CAZTXK010000015.1:0-5553 GCA_964617275.1 uncultured Dactylococcopsis sp.
AGCAGTTTAAGGCAAAATTAGACCAATTAGTCCACCTCGCTGTCAATGAAAATAGCTACGAAGGAGACAGTAAGCTCAATTTAGGGAATATTTAAAACTATAAAAAATGGCTCAGGGGTGATTTGAACACCCGACCAAGGGCTTATGAGTCCCCTGCTCTACCGCTGAGCTACTGAGCCTTGCTTGATTTAAGCCTTAACTAGGATAACATAAATTTGAAAGGGTGACAATCGCGCTATCGGAACATACTACTAACTGAGCTTTCTTCATGAATCCGTGAAATTGCCTCCCCAATTAAGTTAGCCACCGACAGCATGGTTAAGGGTTCAATCTCTTCATGCCCTGGTACAGGGATGGTATTGCTCACAATAACTTCCTCAAAATCCCCTCCAAATAAGCGTTCTCGCGCTGGTCCCGATAATACCGCATGGGTAGCACAGGCATACACTTGATCCGCGCCTTTCTCTCGTAATAAGCGCGATCCTTCTAACATGGTGCCGGCGGTATCCACTAAGTCATCAACCATAACGGCGGTTTTACCTTTGACATCGCCAATTAAATTCAAGACTTCGGCTTCATTATGGCTATGGCGGCGTTTATCAATAATCGCTAGGGGCGCATCATTGAGTTTTTTCGCAAAAGCTCTAGCGCGGGCGACACCTCCCACATCGGGAGAAACCACCACTAAATTTGATAATTCTTTACTAGCGAGATATTGAATCAGCACAGGAGATCCATAAACGTGATCCAACGGAATATCAAAATACCCCTGAATTTGTGCCGAGTGTAAATCCATCGCTAAGACACGACTTGCCCCAGCTTGGGTAATTAAATTAGCGACTAGCTTCGCAGTAATCGACTCTCGCCCTGCGGTTTTACGGTCAGCACGAGCATAACCATAATAGGGAATTACTGCGGTAATTTGACGAGCCGAAGCACGCCGACACGCATCAATCATAATCAGCAATTCCATTAAGTTGTCGTTAACCGGATGACAACAGGGCTGCACCAGATAAACATCACAACCGCGAATGGATTCTTGGATTTGAACATAAAGTTCACCGTCTGCAAAGCGTTTCCTTACCATCGGACCTAATTCTAAGCCGAGATAAGTGGCTACCTCTTGGGCAAGAGGCTCATTTGCAGACCCCGAAAAAATCCGTAAACGGTTTTGGTCGGGCAATTGGCTGAGTTGGGATTGAAGCGTTAAAGTAGCAGAATGGCTCACGGGCTTTCTCTTTAACCTCTATTCACTACGATCATATCATCCCAAGATTGGGGATAAAATTTAAATAACATTAAAAAATCATGTTTAATTTCTGCCCCAAACCGAAGGAAAAAAGTTAACTCACGTCTAATTTTAAACAATGAAAACACTTTTAATCACGGGTACAGATACAGAAATTGGTAAAACCGTTGTTACTCTTAGTTTAATTGCCTATTGGCAAAAATACGGGGCTTTAGAACGATTGGGCATCATGAAACTAATCCAAACGGGAAGCCCAGGGGATAGTCATCTTTATCAACAACTATTTCGGTGGCAACAAGCGCCAGAGTTGATTAGCCCTGTATCTTATCAAGCCCCGATCGCGCCTCCTTTGGCAGCCAAACAAGAAAATCAACCTGTTAATCTTACTACAATTAGGCAGGCTTTGACTACGTTACAGTCGCAAAAGGATTTCGTGCTAGTGGAAGCCTTAGGGGGATTGGGATCACCTGTAACATGGGAAATGACGGTAGCTGATCTCGCTGCGGCGTGGGAGCTTCCCATTATCTTAGTTGTGCCAGTTAAATTAGGCGCGATCGCGCAAACCGTGGCAAATGTTGCCCTTGCCCGTCAACACCAAATCCCCATCCAAGGGCTGATTTTTAACTGTCTTAGCGAGGAAGCCGAACGCCAACAAACCAACTGGACTCCCTCAGACTTAATCGCAAATCTCTGTCAAGTTCCGATTTTAGGGACAATTCCCCATTTACCTAACCCCAGTGATATAGAAAAACTCGCTCACGTTGCGTCAAACTTAGAATTAGAACAACTTTGGTAAATTTCCCAAGGAATCTTATGACTGTCTCTCCAGTTAAACCCATCAACACTTCCCAAATTCGCCCTGAAATCCAAAATCTGCAAGAACAACTCGTACAATGGCGCAGAGGAATCCATCAGCGTCCTGAACTTGCCTTTAAAGAAAAAATCACTTCTGATTTTGTCATCACTAAACTGCAAGAATGGGGCATTCCCCATCAAACCGAAATTGCTGAAACTGGTGTGGCTGCCATTATCGAAGGAAAAACTCCCGGCAAAGTGCTAGGGATTCGCGCCGACATGGATGCCCTGCCCATTCACGAAGAAAACGACGTTTCTTATCGTTCCCAACATGATGGAATTATGCACGCCTGTGGGCATGATGGACATACCGCGATCGCGCTGGGAACGGCTTATTATCTCTGGCAAAACCGCGAAAATCTTACGGGAACGGTCAAAATCATCTTTCAACCTGCCGAAGAAAGTCCGGGGGGGGCAAAACCCATGATCGAAGAAGGGGTGCTGAAAAATCCCGATGTGGATGCAATCATTGGGTTACACCTTTGGAACAATCTCCCCCTCGGTACCATTGGCGTTAAAGAGGGCGCATTAATGGCAGCCGTGGAACTATTTAAGTGTCAAATTCAAGGCAAAGGCGGACACGGGGCAATGCCACATCAAACCACCGATGCCATTGTGGTGGGCAGTCAAATTGTCAACGCCCTCCAAACCATTGTTTCCCGCAATATTGACCCGACTAACTCTGCTGTGGTGACTGTTGGGGAATTTAAAGCGGGTTCTGCCATGAATGTTATTGCCGATAGTGCTTATCTTTCTGGGACTGTACGGTATTTTAACCCAGAATTAGAAGGCTATATGGGACAGCGAGTAGAAGACATCATCGCTGGAATCTGTCAAAGCCACGGCGCAAGTTATGACCTCAACTATTGGCGGATTTATCCCCCTGTCATTAATAATTCTCGCATGGCTGATTTAGTGCGTTCCGTTGCCAATGAAGTGGTGGAAACCCCGGCTGGTGTCGTTCCCGAATGTGAAACCATGGGCGGCGAAGATATGTCGTTCTTCCTGCAAGAAGTCCCCGGTTGCTATTTCTTTCTCGGTTCGGCAAATACCAGCTTAGGCTTGAACTATCCTCATCATCATCCGCGCTTTGATTTTGATGAAACCGCTTTAAGCATGGGAGTAGAAATGTTTGCCCGTTGTGTGGAACAGTTTGCTTCTCTAGAACTTTAACCCGATGACAGATTCCTCTTCTAATCTGCTAGAAAGCATCAATTGGGAAATTCTCGCCCAAGAATACGAAACCGTTCAGGGTAAAATTAGGGAACCCCAAGGAAGCTATCACTATCAAGACAAGGGCGTTCCCTGTTTTCCCGCTTCTCTAGCTTTAAGAGATTACCAGCGAGAGGCGGTGGCAAATTGGTTTCGGCATCGTGGACGGGGAATGCTGAAAATGGCAACTGGCAGTGGTAAAACGATTACGGCTCTTGCCATTGCCACCGAACTCTATGAGAAAATCGGCTTACAGGTTTTGCTGGTGGTGTGTCCCTATCGTCATTTAGTAACGCAATGGGCGCGAGAATGTGAACGTTTTAATTTACAACCCCTTTTAGCCTTTGAAAGTGTCCAACAGTGGCAACGGGCGTTATCCAGCCAGCTTTATCAGGTAACTCAGAGCCATCAAAAATTTTTAACGATTATTACCACAAATACCACTTTTATCAGTGAGGGATTCCAGTCGCAACTGGAGTTTTTCCCTGAAAAAACATTGATTGTCGGGGATGAAGCCCATCATTTAGGTTCGCCGCGTTTAGTGGCGAGTTTACCGAAAACCATTGGCTTACGGTTAGGATTATCAGCAACTCCAGAACGCTATTTTGATGAAACGGGAACAGAAGCGGTTTTTAACTATTTTGGAGAGGTTTTAAAGCCTGAATTTACTCTAGCAGACGCGATCGCGCAAGGGGCTTTAGTCCCCTATTATTATTATCCCGTCTTTGTGCAATTAACGGAATCTGAGGCGTTAGCTTATGCGAAACTAACCAAACGCATTGGTTGGGCGTTAGCAGATGATCCCAATCTGAAAACCAATGAAACGGTTACCAATTTACTCATGCAGCGATCGCGCTTAGTGGGAACTGCCGAAAATAAACTTCCAGCATTGGCGCAACTCATGTCTTCCCGCCTTCATAACACTCATACGTTATTTTACTGTGGGGATGGCTCTGTTGATGGAATGTCTCGCCAAGTGGAAGCAGTTACTCGAATGCTAGGGAAGGAATTGGGATTCCGAGTTCATAGCTACACCGCCGAAACGCCCATAGAACAAAGAGAAACCCTCAGACAACAATTTGAAAACGGAGACTTACAAGGCTTAGTTGCCATTCACTGCTTAGACGAAGGCGTGGATATTCCTGCCATTCGTAACGCCATCATTTTAGCCAGTACCGGAAACCCTCGCCAATTTATTCAACGACGGGGGAGAGTTTTACGCCCTCACCAAGGGAAAACAGAAGCGACAATTTTTGACATGATTGTGGTTCCCCCTCGCCTAGATCGCGAAACTTGGGAAGTAGAACGCAATCTTTTACGGAAAGAACTCAAACGCTTCTTAGAATTTGCCCAACTCGCGAAAAATGCTGGAGAAGCAACTCATCAATTACTAGCACTCCAAGATCAATATCAATTGCAAGCCAATAACACAGAATTTTAAGTGTTGTTAAAATTACTCAATAGTTATATATTAGATAAGTGAAGATAATAAACGCTTCAGTGCTTCAGCAGAAGGAGGTAAGAAATGCAACTGTTGTCAGATTTATTTCGTTCTAATCTTACTCCCAACTACTGGTCTCAAGGAACATGGGCAATTCTAAGAGTCGTTGTTGGATTATTTATGATCCACAACGGGATTGATAAACTTTCAGACGTGGAAGCCTTTGCGGATACCTATGTGAAAGTCATTGGGTTACCGTTTCCCATTTTCTTTAGCTATGTTGCCGGTTACACAGAACTTATTGGTGCGCCTTTAGTGGCAGTGGGGCTATTGACCCGACCTGCTGCCCTCCTAAATTTTGCCACGATGGCAGTTGCGGTTTATCACCACGTTTTAGTTGCAGGGTTAAGTATCCCCTACTTGGAATTAGCAACCATCTACGCTGCAGCCTTCTTATTCTTTGCCATCAATGGAGCAGGGCTCTTTTCCCTAGACACCTTTATTGCGAACTGGATCGGTAACCGCCTACAAACAACTCCCAGAGAAAAAGAAACCGTGTCTGTAGAGGAAGTAGTGAGTGAACGTAAATGATAAAACAAGAGAGGTGAAACTTATGAATTGGAAAAAACTTTTGATTGTGTTTGTGATGATTGCTTTTTTCGTTAGTGGCTGTGGAAATTCTAGTGCTAAGGATACTTCACAAGTGCAACCTCGTCAAGAGATGGAACAAACAACAGCAACTGAAACTGAATCTGTCGCAGACAAAAGCAAATCAACAGCCGAAGCTAAATCTGAA
>CAZTXK010000015.1:5653-18716 GCA_964617275.1 uncultured Dactylococcopsis sp.
ACTTTCTTCGTGATCTCTCCACCAAACTTGGATTCCCTCAGCAAGAGTTTTTGCCAGTTCAGTTTGGGCTGAGGGATCACTAATCCATTCAAACTCATCAGGATTAATCATAAATCCTAACTCTAATAAGACCGCTAATGTGGGATGAGGGCGCGTTAGGGCAAGGGTATTCCAGAAAATACCATAAGAGGGGCGGTTTAATTCTTCTACCAGATAATTATGGAGAAATACTGATAAATCATGGGCTGGCGGGTTGTACCAAAAAACGCCAATTCCCTTGGTATTCATGGCATCGCCATCATCAGGAAGGGCATTATAATGAATCGAAAGCGCGATCGCGGGCTTAATTTCATTAATCATCGCCATCCGTTCCTGCAAAGAAACAAACTTATCCGTTTCTCGCGTCATATAAACCGTTGCCCCCCGTTGTTCCAATTCTGTCTGTAACCGCTTGGATACATCTAAATTAACCGCTTTTTCTGGATAGCCGGTTGGCCCCTTTGCCCCTAACTCATCCCCACCATGACCGGGATCTAATAAGATACTCATCCCAGCGAGATTTCCTGTAGTTTGCGGTGGATGCTTCAGTGATAAAACCAGATTCGTATTGTCATAGCGTAAGTCATATCCCCACTGCTGATCAGATTTCAGTTGAAAGGTATATTCAATCGTCTCAGGATCAATCTGTTCCCAATCTAAGCGTCTAATCAAGGGATCATCATCAAGGTGAATGGTGTCAGTTTGCGCCGTCGTATGATGCAAGGTAAGCGTAAACTGATCATCTCGCTGTTTCACACTGACAGGAACCGGAACTTGTAAAGGGAAAATTATCTCAGTTGCCCCGAGTTTTTGTTCCCCGCGAATACTCCGAATCATGGTTTTAAGAGTCGCAACATCAGGTTTGGGTTCGGTTTCTTCCGCATTAATCCAAGCCCCATATTCTAAGCGTAGCCAGTCTCCCTCTCGCCCATTCACCGTTGCCATTGTGCCTTGGGGAAGGGGGGTAAGACGAGAATAACTGGTTCCCGGGCCGGTGCGAGCAACTCCTTCCTTAGCAGTTACCTCGATCACTTGCAATGCTTCAGGAGAAAGAATGGTAATTTCTCCTGTCTCAGAAGCTGTAAACGTTTCTTCTCCCAAGTTCATGGTATAAACAGGATTTCCGAGATTCTCAGGATTTTCAGCCATGAAACATCCCTGATAAAGTTGATTAGGCTTCGAGAGAGGCTTATTATTCCCTGTGAGAACGGCATAATTAGGCGGAAGGAGGTGTTTGGGTTGAGGTTTAAGCGGAATCGCTCTATTATTAAGGGTGACTTGTACATCTCCTTGGGGTGACCCGATCGCGTCTAAACAAATTAACTCTTCTGGCAACCGAGCTATGGGTTGTGAAGGCGTGAGTGAGTCGGGGGTAAAGCCTCCTTCTTCTGGGGGTTCAGGAACAGGAGAAACTCGCCTTACTTCCACTGAGATTTCTTGGTCATTATGGCGCAAAGTAAACTCATTTTTTCCCATTTCAAGGGGGAAACTAGGGGCAAAATGTCCAGCGTCATTCTGTTCAATGGGATTACCATTTACAGAGACAGCACCGGGAGCGGTTCCAATGAGGAAAATTTGTTCAGCAGCGGTTTCATGTTTTAAGGGAGGGTAAGCTAGATTAAATTCTTCTTTATTTTCTCCCATGGCGGGAGTAAACCAACCACGGGTTACAATGACCATCAATGTGGTAAGGAGAATCAAAGCGAATAGTAAGGACTTGAACCAATGTTTCATCTGTCTTTTGCTTCCTATGTCATGATAGTTGTGTTTTGGAAAGAGATGTTGCTTAGAACCGTTAAAATTTTAGTTAATTTGTGATTTTAACTATTAGTGTTACGCTCAGTGATAAAAATCATACTGGAAATTCAAGGAGAAACTCAATGAATATTGTTATCGGTATCATTATTGGTCTAGTGGTTGGTGTTTTAGGGGCGACCTTTTATATGAGGAGCCAAGTCACCCAAATGAAAGAGCAACAAAGCAAAAAGCTCGAAAATCAGAAAAAACAGTTAGAACAAGAACATGAAAAGCGGGTTGAAGAAGCCACGCAACGGCTAAAGCAAGATTATGAAAACCAAAAAGAACAAGAGATTGAGGCAAGAGTTCAACAAGAAGTGGCTGTGGCGCAAGAAAATGCCCAAGCAGAGGTGGAACAATTACGACAAGAATTAGAACAAGCCCGTCAAAACTCAACCTCCCAAGAACAGGTGGAGGCGTTACAAAATGAGCTGCAACAGACAAATACGGATTACCAAAGACAAATTGATGCCCTAGAAGCGGAAAAAAGCGCGATCGCGCAAACTAAGGACGAATACGAAAACCGCATCGAACAGCTCAATCAAGAACTCACTGCAGCCCAAGAACGCATTACCGAACTAGAAGCCCAGTCTTCAGAAACGGTTCAGCCTAAAACTGAGTTAGAACAGGGAGCGGTGGCACAAGAAAATACTGAGACAACAGCAACTCAAACCACCCCTAATTTTGTCGAGCCAGAGACCGATTTTACCCCTCAAGAAACCGACTTAAAAGACGAAGATAGCTCCTGGGAAGCCGATTATATGGAAACAGAAACGGCTTTTCCAGAACCGGAAACAGACTTTACGGAAACTGAAGTGCAATCAACACAAACGTCTTCAGAAACAACAAGCGCTGAAAATGAAGAACTAGATGAATTTTTCTTTGACGATGAAGGTGACACTTCCTCAATGACCGAAGAAGCAGACGAATTTGAGGCGTTATTTTCCGATGTCGAGGAAGAAGAAAAAACGACGACTCAGGAACAAGGAACATCTGACTTTAGTAATCTTAATACTACGGAAACGGAACAAGATGACGAATTTGATAGTTTCTTCAGTGATGTGGAAGCGGCGAAAAATGAAGTTAGCAGTGAAGAAAGCTCAACCTCAGAAAATGAACTTGATGAGTTAGATGATTTAGATTCTTTATTTTCCGATGAAGAACAATCGTCAGCCTCAACAAGTGGCAAGCAAAACGATGATGAAATTGAGAGTTTGTCTGATCTCTTTGATGACGATGAAGACGAAAAAAAAAAGCAGTAGTTGAAACTTTAGTAGCTTGTGGAAAACGTCAAAATATAGCACAGATTCCTCAAGTTACTTCTTATTGCTTAGAGACAGATGATCGCATTCGAGCTTTAGTGGCTACTGTTTTAGGAAAAACGATTGCCGATCAACCTAATAGTTTAGAAGGAGAAAGAGCTATTACTTATTTAGAAAAATTAAATCAAGATAGTTCTTCTCTCGTTAGAAAAGCAGCGGTAAACTCATTAGGAAAGATTGAGTCTGATCGCGTTATTCCTAGTTTAGAGTTAGCTTTGAAGGATTCTGATTTAGAGGTTGTCGCGATCGCGAGTCAAGTTCTACAGAATTATAAGGGTAATCCTACTATGGCTTCCAAGCCGAAAAAAGCTGCTCAAAATTTACCCCCAAATGTTGCTCTCAAAAATCAAATGATTACTTAAAAGCGCTATGCGCTGGGCAATAGAGCCATAGGCATAAGATAAAAGCGCGATTGCGCTTACCAATTAAAATAGTAAGAACATCTGTTGAAAATCGGTTAAACTTTATGGAATATCGTCAACTCGGAAATACCAATATTCAAGTCAGCCTGATCTGCTTGGGAACGATGACTTGGGGAGAACAAAATACTCTCGAAGAAGGATTTGAGCAGATGGATTACGCCCTCGAACAGGGAATTAATTTCTTTGATACGGCGGAAATGTACGCGGTTCCCCCAAGGGCAGAAACCTATGGGCGCACTGAAGAAATTATTGGCGAATGGTTTCAAAGTCGCAAAACGCGCGATCGCGTCGTTCTTGCCAGTAAAGTAGCGGGAAAAACTTCCATGGACTGGGTTAGAGGAGGAAAAAACCAGCTCGATCGCCCCAACATTACAGAAGCCCTCGATAATAGTCTCAAACGCCTCAAAACCGACTATATTGACCTTTATCAACTCCATTGGCCCGATCGACCTAATGATCGCTTTGGGAAACTCGGCTTTAACCTTTCTCGCGATGAACTTCCCCCCAATGAAGTGGAAAAAATGCACGAAATTCTTACCGTTTTAGGGGAATTTGTCGAAGCGGGAAAAATTCGCACGGTGGGGTTATCCAATGAAAGCCCTTGGGGAGTAATGACCTATCTCCACTTAGCAGAAAAATATAGCTTACCGCGCATGGTGAGTGTTCAAAATGCTTATAGCCTCTTAAATCGGAAATTTGAGGTGGGTTTATCGGAAGTTGCAGTTTGGGAAAACTGTGGCTTACTGGCTTATTCTCCCCTCGCTGGGGGAACATTAACCGGAAAATATCTTGGCGGAAATATTCCCCCGGGTAGTCGGCGCAGTCTTGATTCCCGTTCCTCTCGCTATGATAATCCCCGTACTGAAAATGCTACCAAAGCCTATGTCGAGGTGGCTAAACGTCATAATCTTGATCCTGCCCAGATGGCGCTTGCGTTTGTCAATCAACAACCGTTTGTTACATCAAACATCATTGGGGCTACCAGTATGGAACAACTAAAAACCAACATTGGGGCAATTAACTTACAATTATCAGAAGAGGCTTTAAAAGATATTGAAGCTGTCCATAATGATAATCCCAATCCCGCCCCCTAAATTGTATGGTACAAACCAAAAATTCTCCCCACTCCCTTGATGTAATTCCAGATTCTGATGAACAATCAAACTTAAACACTCAACAAGTTTCTCCCACTCGTCAGTCTCACCCTGCTGTGTCTTTTCTCAAGGTGTTTTTATTGCTCACAATGGGGGGAATTGGCATGGTTACCCTATTAATTCTCTTTAGTATTTGGCGTACCGGCGATCGCGCTTTTACCCTCGTTGAAAACTTTTTAACGGCCCCTCCTCCAGAACCGAAAGTCTCTGTTCCTACGATGGTCGTGAGTCAAGTCCAAGGAGTCAGTGAACTAACGACGGCAGTATTTACCATGGAATCTATTGTTCCTACCCAACAGGATCGCAAACTGGGGAATTTGACGGTAGGTACAACCAGTCTTCTCTATATTGCCCAAGGAGAGGTTCGCGCTGGAGTAGATTTAAGTGCCATTACCCCTGATGATGTGATGGTCAATGAAGACAGCGTGATTGTGAAATTACCGCCAGCAAAAATTTTAGATCATAAACTGGATGTTGCTGAATCCCAAGTCTATGATTACGATCGCGGTTTTCTCAATTTAGGACCCGATGTTGCCCCCCAATTACAAACCTTAGCCCAACAAAAAACCTTAGAAAAAGTCGTAAATGCTGCCTGTGAACAGGGAATTTTAGATCAAGCGCGCGATCGCGCCGAAATGACTGTTACTGAGTTATTAAAAGCCAATAGTGAGAACAATGAGGCTTACAATAATATACAAGTTGTCTCCGAAACATCTCCCAGTTCTACCTGCACGGTAAAATAACATTAATTCATTGTTTTGAAAGAATTATGACTAACTCAGAAAATCAACTATCTTCCGAAGCCTATAAAAAGAAAATGCAACGGCGGAAGGAAGTACAGGAAGAACGATTAAAAGCGCGATCCAAAGAAAAGGGCTTAATTATTATTAATACCGGCCCCGGGAAAGGAAAAACCAGTGCCGCTTTGGGAATGGTCGTGCGATCTTTAGGGCATGGCTTTAACGTTGCCATCATTCAGTTTATCAAGGGAGGTTGGGAACCCGCAGAGAGAAGAGTATTTGAACAATGGCAAGATCAACTCGTCTTTCACGCTATGGGGGAAGGCTTTACTTGGGAAACTCAAGATCGGGAACGAGATACCGAAAAAGCCCAAGAAGCCTGGAATAAAAGTTTAACCTATATTCATGATCCCAACTATCGTCTTGTGTTATTAGATGAAATTAATGTGGCGTTGAAATTAGGCTACCTTGATGTGGAAAATATTATTGAGGGATTAGAAGGCAAACCCGAAGACTCTCACGTTATTTTAACCGGTCGAGGAGCCAAAGATGAGTTAATTGAAGCCGCTGATTTAGTAACTGAAATGAATTTAATTAAACATCCTTTTCGTGAACAAGGTGTGAAAGCCCAACCCGGCATTGAGTTTTAAAATGAGAGAGTGTTGTGAGGAGGAAATAATATGATTAAACTATACGGTGGCAAAAGAAGTCGTGCCGCGATCGCGCAATGGTATCTCGAAGAACTCCAAATTCCCTACGAATTTATTACCCTTGATATGGAAAATGGGGAACATCGCAAACCCGAATTTCTTGCAATTAATCCTATGGGAAAAGTTCCCGCCATTGATGATAATGGTTTTTCTTTATGGGAATCTGGGGCAATTTTATCCTACCTTGAAGATCAATATGGATCTCAAAACTCAACGCCACAAAAACGCGCCGAAATTAACCAATGGATTGTGTTTGCTAATGCCACCCTTGCCCCAGGGATTTTTATGGAAAGTAGTCGCGAAACCGAGAAATCGAAACTGTTTCCCCCCTTAAACGATCATTTAAGCAAACATAATTATTTAGTAGATGACAAATTTACCGCTGCTGATGTTGCCGTTGGAGCGTATTTAGTCTATATGCAAATGATGTTACAGTTAGACTTTTCTGATTATTCTTACTTGACAAATTATGTTAAGAAGCTATCGGAACGGGAAGGATTTAAAGCCAGTTTAGGAAGTCGCTAGTCATTAACTGGTAAGATGAACTACTCCTTAAGAATTGCCGATTTACCTACCACCGAAAGACCCCGAGAACGGCTTTTACAAATGGGGGCAAAACATCTCAGTGCCGCCGAGCTCATCGCCATTTTATTAGGAACAGGACAGGGAGCGGGAAAACTCTCTGCCGTTGGTTTAGGTCAATATGTTTTACAACAATTAGGCGAAGATCAACGCGAACCCTTAGAAGTTTTAAGAGAAATTACCCCCCAAGAATTAATGAATATTCCAGGAGTGGGGCCGGCAAAAGCAACCACTATTTCTGCCGCCGTCGAATTAGGAAAACGCGCCTTTCAAGTGCGCCCTAATGAAAGAACCGTTATTGATAGCCCTGATGCTGCCTCGGCTGCCTTAAGTCAAGATTTAATGTGGCAAAATGCGGAACGGTTTGCGGTTTTACTATTAGATGTCAAAAACCAATTATTGGGCTTAAAAGTCATTACCATTGGTACAGCAACCGAAACCATTGCCCATCCCCGCGACATTTTCCGTGAGATCATTCGCCACGGAGCAACTCGTGCCATTATCGCCCATAATCATCCTACCGGTAACATCGAGCCAAGTAAAGAAGATATTAACTTAACTGAACAAATATTACAAGGTGGGCAAATTTTGAGCTTACCGATTGTTGATCATTTAATTTTAGGGAATGGCAACTATCAAAGTTTAAGAAAAATTACTAAAATTTGGGAGGAGTTTCCTCAAGGAGATTAAATGAGCGTGGCAAACATTGCTGTAATTGTTTATGGGGTGCTTGCAATTGTTGGGGGAGTGATGGGTTATAAGAGTGCAGGAAGTAAAGTTTCTTTAATTTCTGGCAGCATTAGTGGTGTTATTCTGTTAGTAGCAGGAATCGCTAGTTTGCTAGAACAAGATTGGGGGTTAACCCTTGGCAGTATTGTCAGTGCAGTTTTAATTATTGTCTTTCTTTCCCGCCTCTGGAAAACCCGAAAATTTATGCCTGCAGGATTAATGATTATCGCAGGGGCAATTGTTTTAGTGGTAACTGTACCGCAAATTCTTTAATTAGAAATGCAGGAGTTTCCTACCTAGGGAGTTTTCCTGGGCTGGCAATTCTTAAACATTCTTAATGAAAATTATCCTCAATTTCGTTTACGCTATTTTAATTAAGAGCTTTTTTAATACTTTTAGAAACGTTAAAAGTAGTCCTGTCGTTTAGAAAATCCAAACATCTTTAATATGAGCGTAGAACTAGCCACAATGTTAAAAGAGGGGACTAAGAAGTCCCATACTATGGCAGAAAATGTTGGGTTTGTCAAGTGTTTCTTGAAAGGAGTCGTGGAAAAGAACTCCTATCGCAATCTAGTTGCCAATCTCTACTTTGTCTATTCGGCAATGGAAGAGGAAATGGCAAAACACACCAACCATCCCATTGTCTCCAAAATTTACTTCCCTGAATTAAACCGTAAAGAAAGCCTAGAGGAAGATTTACAATACTACTTTGGCAACAACTGGCAGGAAACCGTTGCCCCCTCTCCAGCAGGAGAAAAATATATTCAGCGCATTCGGGAAGTTTCTGAACAATCCCCAGAATTATTAGTCGCCCATTCCTACACCCGTTATTTAGGGGATTTATCAGGAGGACAAATTCTTAAAGGAATTGCACAACGGGCGATGAATTTACAAGAGGGAGAAGGAACTTCCTTTTATGAGTTTGATGCGATTTCCGATGAGAAAGCATTTAAGGATAAATATCGGGCAGCGTTGAATAATTTACCCATCGAACAAAAAACCGCAGATCGCATTGTGGATGAAGCCAATGATGCCTTTGGCTTAAATATGAAACTCTTTAAGGAACTCGAAGGCAACTTAATCAAGGGCATTGGCGTTATGCTATTTAATAGCCTGACTCGTCGCAATCGTTCCCGTAAGAATAAAAATAATGAAGGATTTGCTACTGCCGAATCAACCAATTAAAATTTGATTTCGGTTTAGGGAATGCTAATTCAAACAACCCAGTTGGTAGGGTGACAGGCGTTATCTTACGGACTGGGTTGTTAGTTTAGAAATATCTGCGCGATCGGTAACTTGAAATCAGGTAATAAAGGCGATGTTAGAACATCTGAGGTTGTCAGTGTGAAAAGCAAGATTAATCGTTCATCTTTTTGGCGATAAACCTCCACCTGTTGAGTAAAGCGATCAATAATCCAATATTCCTTGACATCTCCTTGGGAATAGAGTTTTAGTTTCGCTTGCTTATCGCGGTAAATGTTTCTTTCTCCTGCTGAAAGCACTTCTACAACTAATTCTGGAAATTCGGTCAAGTGTCCGCCTTCATCTGCAATGGCGGTTAATCGCTCATTACTGACCCAAACTAAATCAGGAATGACACTATCTTCTGAAGACAGAACAATCCCAGGATTAGGAATAACTAAACCAAAATAGTTCTCTGACCACTCTTCCAGTTTTCTACCAATTTTGTTAATCAGGTTTTGGTGTTTCCAATGAGGGGCGCGAGTCACAAATAATTCTCCATTAAGAATTTCACGGCGAATCCCCTCATTTTCAGGAAGTGCGTCTAAATCGTGAATTGTCCATCGAATGGGAGTAGCAACTTGATTCATAGATAAGTGCTTATACAGGGGCTTTCACTCTATTATATCTGCACCATAAAAAATTCCCCCCAAAAAGGAGGAAAATGGAATTAATGACACAGCAAACTTAGTTTAGAACAAGCCTAGGGTTAGAGACTCATCTAAGGGGTAAGTTGCACCAATGCCTAACCAGAGGGTAACAACCGTGCCAAATAAGAACACAGCAGTTGCCACAGGGCGACGAAAAGGATTTTGGAATTTATTGACATTTTCAATGAACGGAACCAAGATTAATCCTAAAGGAATCGCCCCCATTGCCGCAATTCCTAACAGTTTGTTGGGAACAATCCGCAGAATTTGGAATACAGGGTAGAGATACCATTCTGGAAGAATCTCTAACGGCGTAGCAAAGGGATCAGCAGGTTCACCGATCATCGCTGGATCAAGAACCGCTAGACCAACACACAGCCCAATTGTTCCTAAAATAACAATGGGGAAAGTGTAAAGAAGGTCATTCGGCCAAGCTGGTTCGCCGTAGTAGTTATGACCCATTCCTTCGGCTAATTTTGCCCGCAGTTTGGGATCACTTAAATCAGGTTTTTTTAAGGTGGACATTATTTCTTGTTCTCCTCTTGACAGGTTTAAAGACAGCTTCTAATGAGGTGGGGTTTACAAAGGACCCGAAATGCCTTGCTTCCGAATCATCAGGAAGTGTAGCAGCATGAACACTGCAATCAACCAAGGCAGAACGAAGGTATGTAAGCTGTAGTAGCGGCTAAGGGTTCCTTGTCCCACACTTGCCCCACCGCGTATCAACTCTACAATTAAAGGACCTACCCCGGGAATGGCTTCGGGAACACCGGAGACAATTTTCACCGCCCAATAGCCAATTTGATCCCAAGGGAGAGAGTAGCCGGTAACACCAAAGGATACAGTAATGACGGCTAAGACAACTCCAGTGATCCAAGTCAACTCACGAGGCTTTTTGAAGCCACCTGTGAGATAAACTCGGAAAGTGTGAAGAATCATCATTAAAACCATCATACTGGCTGACCAGCGATGGATTGAGCGAATGAGCCAACCAAAGTTGACTTCAGTCATTAAATATTGGACAGAGGAAAAGGCTTCGGTGACCGTGGGTTTGTAGTAAAAGGTCATGGCAAAGCCCGTTGCAAACTGAATTAAAAAGCAGGTGAGTGTAATTCCACCGAGACAGTAAAAAATGTTAACGTGAGGCGGAACGTATTTACTAGCAATGTCATCGGAGATCGCCTGAACTTCTAGGCGCTCGTCAAACCATTGATAAATTTTAGAATCCGTTACTTGTTTTGTGAACATGAAGCCAGACTTCCTAGACTAAAAGCGTATTATTTGCGTTCCCTTGACAATTGTGACAATTATAATCCCCTTTTTCCGTGAGTTCCCACTCAGGGAAGAGGATTTTTAGGGAGGGTTATGAGTGGAATTATTACTTTTTCCTACATGAACTTTAACATAGATACTAATATTTTGGCTGGCTAGTTCTGTAACTTCCTTGGTAAATGGGGATTCAAGAGCTTTATGCCTAAATCACGGTTTTCCCATGATCTTAACGAATAGGAGTGACCCCTTGACAAAGGGTCAGCCGCAGGCAAGGGGTCGTCGCCGGAACTTGGTTCCGGCGCTTGTGAACCCCGCTCCCTCGTCTTACGGTGAGGGCTTAATTGGGAGGTCTCCTCGGTCGGGATCGAGCTCCGAACCCGAAGGGCGGAGTACGGCTGACAGAAGCCTCTAAATTAGCAATTAATCGTCAAAATGATTAATAATGGCTTGGGCAAATTCTGAGCATTTTAAGGGGGAATTAACTGGTGGAGTCATCATTCGCGCTAAGTCATAAGTAACTTCTTGCTGCGCGATCGCGCCCCCAATGCCTTTTTCTACCAAGGCAGCCGCTTCAAACCAACCCAAATACTCTAACATCATCACCCCTGATAAAATCAGAGAACCGGGATTAATGCGATCTAATCCAGCGTGTTTGGGGGCAGTGCCATGAGTCGCTTCAAAAATCGCACAGCGATCGCCGATATTTGCCCCCGGACCCATGCCTAAGCCTCCTACCAAAGCAGCAGCCGCATCAGATAAATAATCCCCATTCAGGTTCATTGTTGCCAAAATCGAATATTCATCAGGACGAGTTTGAATTTGCTGGAAAATACTATCGGCAATGCGATCATTAACCATCACTTTATTTTGCCATTTCCCATTGCCATGAGTTGCCCAAAGTTGATCTAAAACCCCTTTCACCTCCGACATAATCTCATTACGACGTTGGTGGGTTAACTGATCAAACCCGGGTTCTACCTGACGGGCATTTTCTTCCAAACTTAAGTCTGGATTCTTTTCCTTATTACTTAAAATCCAAGACTCTCTCTCAGTAACACATTCTTCTCGAAACTCAGACGTTGCCAACTCATAACCCCAATCACGGAACGCCCCTTCCGTATATTTCATAATATTCCCCTTATGCACCAAAGTTACCTGCTGCTTTTCGGGAGGAAGTTGTAAGGCGTGTTTCATCGCCCGACGCACGAGACGCTGCGATCCCGTTTTACTAATGGGCTTAATCCCAATTCCCGCATCAATGGGGATTTGTTTTTCCCCATGTTCAGGAGTATTGGGAATTAAATCTTTATTGAGGAAATCAATTAATTTCTTTGCCGTTTCTGTTCCTTCCTTCCACTCAATTCCCAAATAAATATCTTCCGTATTTTCCCGATAAACAATCACATCTAAGCGTTCAGGATGATGATGAGGAGATGGGGTTCCCGGATAATAACGACAAGGGCGAACACAAGCATAGAGATCATTGATTTGACGCAGCGCAACATTGAGAGAGCGAATTCCACCGCCCACAGGCGTTGTTAATGGCCCCTTAATGGCAACCCCATACTCCCGAATGGCTTGGAGGGTATCTTCTGGTAAATATTGAAATGTGCCATAATGTTCGCAAGCCTCGTCCCCAGCGTAAATCTTAAACCAATTAATTTTTTTTTGGTCGCCATAGGCTTTTTTTACCGCCGCTTCTAAGACTTTCTGGGTTGCCGGCCAAATATCAATTCCCGTTCCATCCCCCCGAATAAAAGGAATAATCGGGTCATCAGGAACAATCGGTTCACCAGCCTCGAAAGTAATTTTTGTTCCCTGATCAGGAGGGGTGATTTTTTCGTACATAGTCGCTTAACATCAACAGAATATGCTCAATCGTGCCATAGAAATGGGAAATTAACAATTGCTTATTTTTTTAATGAGGGTGAGCGAGAAGTCCCCAAGGTGCGCTTGCCAATAGCGAAAGTTCCGCTTGGGTCGCACCTCAATTTCAGCACAAGCGAATGGGAAGGCTTATAAAGGTCGGAATGCGATTCCGACCACAGCCCCTCATAAAGCGCGAACTTAGAAATCATGTTAACTTCCAGTAAGCCGACCGCAAGGAAAGCCTAATTCCTGTGTGGGTATGGGATTGGTTAGAAAGCGAAAGCTGTCAGCCGTTCTCAGGCAGTCTTTCATCAAGGACTCGATTTCGGATTAACCGATAGTTTTGAAGGAAAAGTTAGATGTTGTTGACAACAAACGTAACTCTTGAAAATCATGCGGAATGCTGGCACGCCATAGATTGGCGCAAGGCAAATCGTGTGGTTCGGAATCTAAGGCGGAGGATATTCAGAGCTACTCGTGATAGATTGGCTTCGGGAACAGTTGTTGAAGTTTTACTCAGTTGAAGATTTGATTC
>CAZTXK010000016.1:0-18198 GCA_964617275.1 uncultured Dactylococcopsis sp.
AAGGCTGGGCGTAAACCCAACCTTAACTATTAAGAATTACGCCTTAACTTGGCCCAAAACTTCTTTTGCTTCTTGTGGCTCTAAACGAGGACCATAACTGGTAACTAATCGTGCTGAAGCCGCAGAAGCCAATTTCCCTGCATCAGCGTGACTCATGCCATTGGTCAGACCATAAAGGAATGCTCCAGCAAACATATCCCCAGCACCGACAGTATCCACTGCTTTAACCGGTTGCGGTTCAACTTCAATCAGGCTATTGCCATCATACACTAAAGCCCCTTTCGGTCCGCGAGTAATGACAAACCCTTTACTGAGGGTTTTCAGGTAATCACAGGCTTTAGCTAAGTCATCGGTTTCCGCCATGGTTAGGGCTTCATCTTGGTTGGCAAAGATTAAATCAATGCCATCGCCAATCATTTCGAGGAAGCCTTCTTTGAAGTATTTTGCCATGTTGAGGTCAGATAGGGAAAGAGCGACTTTTTTGCCAGCATCTTGGGCAATTTTGCGCCCTTTAATCGCGGCGGCTTTGCTTGTGGGGTCAGTGACCAAGTATCCTTCAATATAAAGGTATTCCGAAGCAGCGATCGCGCTTTCGTTTAATTCCTTCTCCGAAAATTGTGCCGAAATCCCTAAATGGGTATTCATTGTACGATCGGCATCGGGCGTTACAAAGACTAAACATTGTCCGGTAATGCCAGAATCTCGCTCTTGATTCTGTAAATTCGTATCAATTCCAGCATCGACTAAATCTTGCACATAAGAGTCTCCCATCTCATCATTAGCCACTTTACAGGAATAGAAACACTTTCCACCAAACTGACTAATGGCAAACATGGTATTAGCGGCGGAACCCCCACCACTTTTGTTCCCCATGTAGCTTTTTAACTCATTAATTAGCTGCTGTTGCCGATCCGATTCAATCAGCGTCATTACCCCTTTGTCAATTCCTAAGTTTTCTAGGAGATCAGGAGTTACCTTAAACTCAATATCTAACAGGGCGTTTCCCATACCATAGACATCATATGCCATACACTTAATCTCCTTATCGTTAATTAGTTGCAACCTTGCTATCTTATCACTAAGTTTGTTATTTGTTACTCGCTATCCGTTATTTTGGAAAGTAAATCCCCCGAATAATCGGGGCGACAGAAAAAATTGTACGTTCAATTCAATAATGATGCAAATCTTACTCGTCGATGATGAAACAGAATTAACAACACCTCTGGCTCGGGTTTTAACCGCTGAGGGATATGAAGTGGATGTGGCCAACAATGGAGTTAAAGGAGAAGAGTTAGCCCAAGATCATCGTTATAATTTGCTAATTTTAGATTGGTTAATGCCAGAAAAGTCTGGATTAGAGTTATGTCAAAATCTGCGATCGCGCGGCAATCAAACCCCTGTCTTATTTTTAACGGCAAAAGATACCGTAGATGATCGAGTAGAAGGATTAGATGTCGGTGCCGATGACTATATTGTTAAACCCTTTGAACTGAGAGAATTTTTAGCCAGAGTAAGAGCGTTATTAAGACGTTCTGCTGAGGAAGAAAACACCGTTAGTTCTTCCCTAAAATTATACGATTTAGAACTAGATGTCAATAATCAACTTGCTTATCGTAACGGAAGAGTGATTGAACTTTCTGAAAGAGAAACCCAACTCTTAAGCTATTTTATGCAGTCTCCGGAACAACTCTTAAGCCATCAACAAATTTATCAGCATTTGTGGGGAGAAGAAAGTCCACCCAGTAGTAATGTTTTAGCTGCTCTCGTTCGCTTATTGCGGCGTAAAATAGAAGCCCCTGGGGAAACAACTCTCATTCACACTGTTTATGGAAAAGGGTATCGCTTTATTGAGGAAAAATAAGACGCAAGTCTAACTCAAAATTGGGTAAAACCGTTTCTCCCGATAAGGATTCAGGCTGATTTAAAATTTCCACATTGAGATTGATGGTAATGGCATCCATGATTATGCTTTATTCTCGTAAAACATAGCCAACACCGCGCACGGTTTTAATTAAACGAGATTCTCCTTCTGCTTCTAATTTTAATCTCAAGTAACGAATATAAACTTCAATAATATTGGAATCTCCCATAAAATCATAGCCCCAAACTCGTTCTAAAATTTGGTCACGGGTTAACACTTGACGGGGATGTAATAGGAGATAGCGTAATAATTCAAATTCTTTTGCCGTTAACTCGATCGCGCGGTTGTTACGATAAACCTCTCTTGTGCTAGTATTGAGCTTAATATCGGCAAACTGCAGCATCTCGCTAGGTTCATCCTGATTACGGCGCAGATGGGCGCGAACACGGGCAAATAATTCTTCAATACTAAAGGGTTTAACCACATAATCATCTGCCCCAGCGTCTAACCCTTCCACGCGATCGCTGATTTCATCTTTTGCCGTTAATAAAATTACTGGCACGCTACTCCCCGTTTGGCGCAACCGCCGACAAATCTCTAAGCCAGAAACCCCCGGCAACATCCAGTCCAGGATTAGCAAATCAGGGTTAGATTCTCGCGCTTGGGTTAATCCCTCAAACCCATCATGGGCAACTGTTACTTCATACCCTTCATACTTCAGTTCTAACTCAATAAACTGGGCAAGTTTCGCTTCGTCTTCCACAATCAAAATTTGGGCTGTCATGATCTAAACTCAGGTATTATTAGATTAACCCCATTTTACGCCCTTTTCCCTCTAATCAATCAAACGGAGAGGGAGGGATTCGAACCCCCGAGGAGCGTAAACTCCTAGCGGTTTTCGAGACCGCCGCAATCAACCACTCTGCCACCTCTCCAATTGCTACTCAATTTTAACCTGTAAACTGCTATTGTTCAACCATAAAGCCTCATCTGTTTTTACTATCAGTTATTTAGTTTTGATTACATATGAAAGCATTAATTGTTGGAACACAGCGCGATCAAGTTACGAAAGCACAATGGGAACCCTTTTTTTATTATCGTAAACAACTTAAACAGGAACTAGGATTAGAGATTCAAACTCAAATTGCAGAAACTTTCTCCGAAATTGCTCAAGTCTGCCAAGCCAATCCCTCTGATGTTATTTTTATGATTCCCTTTTGGCGAGAAAGTGCTAATGAGGCTGAAAGCGCGATCGCGCCAATTAAACAAACTAATCCCCAACGAAAAGTAATTTTTATTGATCCTTGGGCGCAAGCAAGTAGTCGCTATTTTAATTTACTGCCTTATGTTGATTTTTTCTTAAAAAGACAACGGTATTCTCATCTAGAAAACTATTACAAAAACTTTCTAGGAGGAACGATGTTAACTGACTTTTTAGCTAGAAACTATGATTACGATTTAGAGGGTTGGGATGTGAGTTCTAATGTTTCCGAATCTTACCTAAACCGTATTCATTCAGGTTGGAACTTAGGAACAGCCAAGAAATTTAAAAAGCAAATCGACCAACGGTCATCCGCAGGCTCCCGAATTCAATTCGGGAGTACGGATGACTCACCCCATTGGTTTCAAAAATTTAATCCCCCAAAAAATATTGATATTTTCTGTCGTCTTTCCTTAGGTAAAAGCAATGATTGGTATAGCCGATATCGTCGAGAATCTGTAGAAGCTCTCCAACCTTTAGAGAAATCTTATAAAGTTGCTTTAAGTGGAAAAAGTCAAGGTGACTTAGTTTCCCGTCGCCAGTATTATCGAGAACTAAGAAGAAGTAAAATTGTTTTTAGCCCGTTTGGTTGGGGAGAAAATTGTTGGCGTGATTTTGAAGCAATTTGTCACAATTGTTTATTAATTAAGCCGTCAATGGCTCATTTGGATACACAGCCTAATCTATTTTTAGAAGGAAAAACCTATATTGAAATCAATTGGCATTATTCAGATTTAGAAGATAAAATTAATTATTATATACAAAATTGGGATGAGGCTCAAGCTATAATTAAAAATGCTCGTCAAGTTTACCAAGATTATTTTAAAAAACAGCAATTTATTAGAAAAATCGAAGCGATGATTAATGAATAAATTATGGAACAATTACCCACATTGTCTCCTCTTCCTTATCCCGTTTATTTTGTCACTAAAAATGTTGAGGTTTGGGAAGATGTAATGACAGGAAAAACAAAACCGATTCTAGAAAATTTGTATCATCGTTTTGTGGATGCTAACGATAGTTGGTCAACCCAACCGTATATTCAATTAAAGCAACGAGGATTGAATGTTCAATTAGTCTCTCGGGTTATTCCCGGAAAAATTTGTATTGTTACTTATGAAGATTTAGCGATTAAGGATTTACCATTCAGAAGTTATGTTGTCGGTTGTCGTCATGATCGAGGAAGACCAGAAATTTGTGAGCAGCGAATTGTGCAAAATCCATTAAACGTCATTGATGAAACCGATCATTTCTTACCCCATTGGCCTCAGCCCGGACTAAAACCACGTCAGCATGACCGAAAATCAAAGGTAGAAAATTTAGTCTATAAAGGTCGTGGAAATAATTTGGCAAGTCCTTTTAAAACGTCTGATTTTTTATCACAATTAGAAAAATTAGGAATACAGTTATTAATGAGTCCCGAAGATAATAATCGGGAAAGAGTGATTGATGCGACTAATTATGAAACAGCAGATGTGGTTTTAGCAGTTAGAAATTGTACTGAGTATAATCTTTCGATCAAACCACCGAGTAAATTAATTAATGCGTGGTTTGCAGAAGTTCCTGCTTTACTTGGGCCAGAACCAGCTTATCAGCAGTTAAGAAAATCAGAATTAGATTATATTGAAGTCCGTTCTCCTCAAGAGGTAATTCAGGCGATCAAACGCTTAAAAAATGACCCCGATTTATATTTAGCAATGATCGAAAATGGTCGTCAACGGGCAAAAGAATTTACCCCAGATCAAATTGCTTTACATTGGCGTAATCTATTAGCTGGAGAAATTGCTACAGGATACGAAAAATGGTTAAATCACTCTTCGATTTATAAAACGTTCGGTCGTCCGTTACAATTTGCTTATCGTGCGTTTAAACATAAACAAGAACGGAAATACTTTTTGGAAAATATCCATAAAGGCACTCGACTTTTTCCAGAATAGTAGAATTATACCAATTGGAGAAAACTATTGTTACACAATGATTGGTTAAGGTGGTTATTGGTTATTCGTTATTTGTTATTTGTGACCAATGACTGTAGCATCAATGTTAAAGAAATGGTATTAGGTAGGAGATATACAGGAATTTAAATGAACAATACTTTTAATCCCGAATTTTGGGAATCTCGCTATCAAGAAGGAACTGATCGTTGGGATATTGGAAAAGCTGCCCCGGCTTTTGTAAGTTTTTTAACGTCTCCCCAAGCCCCTCCTGTAGGAAAAACCTTAGTTTTGGGTTGTGGTCGGGGCTATGATGCGCTATTATTTGCTGAGAAAGGGCATGATGTGGTGGGTGTAGATTTTGCCCCCAGCGCGATCGCGCAAGCTAGAGAATTCGCCCAACAAGCCAATCTCAGTGTGGAATTTTTACAACAGGATATTTTCACGCTGCCTAAAAATTACGAAAACGATTTTGATTACGTTGTTGAACACACTTGTTTTTGCACCTTACCCCCAGAACATCGTAGCGCTTATATTGACCTTATTCCCTCTCTTCTGAAACCAACAGGGGAACTCATTGCTATCTTTTTTACCCATAACCGTGAGGGTGGGCCACCCTATGGCATTCAGCCTTCAGAAATTCGAGGATTATTCATCCCCCAGTTTGAGATTCTACAGTTAGATCCCATAGAAAACTCGATTCCCTCTCGACAGGGAGAAGAATATTTTGGACGTTTTCGGATCAAGCAGGGGAATTAACTTCCCCGCATGAATCTTACATTTTAAGCGACAGCAGCAGCTTGGTTCAGTTTGTCATACTGAGTTAAAGTCGCTTTGATCCAAGCCGCATTATCCCGATAGTGGGTTGCTGTGACTAAGTTGCGATCAACTACCACAGCGTCATCTTTAAAGTTTGCCCCAGCATTGGCTAAATCATCTTTACAGCCGGGATAAGCGGTAACATCACGCCCAGCAACGACTTGCGCTGACACCAGCACCCAAGGGCCATGACAGGTGCTAGCAATCACTTTTCCTTTTTTGTCAAAATCATTTAGGAATTGTAATACATTTTGAATTTGGCGAACGCGATCGGGCGATTCTCTACCACCCGGAACCACTGCTAAATCATAATCCGCTTCTTTAATCGCCTCAGCATCAACGGTTGCATTCGCTGCGACACCATGTTTCCCTTTGACATCCACTTTTCCTTTTGTGGCAACGTCAACGGTAAACTCAGCTTCTTGTAACCGATAAAAGGGATACGCAAATTCTGTGTCTTCAAATCCATTATCAACAATAATGACCGCTCGTTTCATGGTTAATTCCTCCTGAAATCTTTAATTTTATGGAAGCTCTTATTCCATACTAAAATAATTTTTTAAGCCTTATCAGCATTACTCAGTTGATTCCTCATCACAAAAGGCTATACTAGACGCAATTCTGAGCGCAATTAAGGAGTAATAACCATGTTAGAGTCTGCGCGATCGCGCATTAGTGACTGGAATCCGCAACTGGTACGAGAAATTAAAGGACGCTGGAAAGGACGTAACCTAACCATAGCAGTTGGCGCGTCTTTATTTAGTCAATTGATCCTTTATCTGATTTTTGACAGTAAACTTCCCAGTGTCACCGATCGGACTAATCGCTACTGTATTGGAAATCCGCCAGAAGATAGTATTCACCCTTCCCAATTTCATAATCCTGCCACTAATTATTGTTCTGAAAATGGGGCGGGAGAAATGATCACTAACTGGCAATTATGGTGGTTAGATTTATTCACTTTCTTAAGTGTTAGTTCGCTAATTATCCTTTTAGTTGTCGGAACTTATATGCTGATTACGAATCTTGTCCAAGAAGAACAAAAGGGAACCTTAAAGTTTGTTCGCCTTAGTCCTCGTTCGGTGGGCAATTTATTAGTCGGAAAAATGTTAGGCGTTCCCATTTTAGTTTATACTGCCATTTTACTTGCCCTACCGCTTCAGTTTATCGCAGGAGTTTCTGCTGGGATTCCTGTTAGTTTAATCTTGGGATTTTATCTGGTTATCATTGCTAGTGCTGCCTTCTTTTATAGTGTGGCGTTACTTTATAGTTTAGTTACAGCAGGCTTAGGTAATTCTCAGGCTTGGTTAGGAACTGGATTTCTGTTTTGTTTTCTAATTGTCGCCAGTAGTCTGGGGGTTACCAATAACCTAGTTAGCCATAATACCTTGGACTGGTTAGTTCTATTTTACCCAGGGAAAATTCTTCCCTATTTAATTGGAGAAACACCGCATTCCTTAGGAATAATTGGCTATTTTAATCTCAAAGAAATGGCAAGTTTAACTTGGTATAACTTCCCGTGGTGGGAAACGGCTTCGGGCGCGATCGCGCTTTTACTCTTAAACTATGCTTGGTGGACTTTTTGGGTTTGGCAAGGGCTAAAACGACGTTTTCATAATTCCAAAGCAACCCTTTTAAGCAAAAAACAAAGCTATTGGTTAACTGGAAGCGTTACGGTTTCTCTGGTTGGATTTATGTATCCCAGTACCGATCAATCTGTTAATTTAATTGAAAACTTCCAATGGTACATTGGGTTACAACTCTTGGTTTTCTTTTTATTAATGGCTGCCCTTTCTCCTCATCGTCAAACTCTACAAGATTGGGCAAGATATCGTTATCAAAACAATGATCAAGCCACTCGCAACTTATTAACCGATTTAATGAAAGGAGAACAGAGCCCTGCAAGTGGCGCGATCGCGCTTAACCTTTTCTCCAATCTTGTTATCATGCTTCCCGCCTTAATCCTTCTTCCCTTCGGCAGCGATCGACTAGAGGTTTTCAGCGCTCTTTTAATTGCCAGTAGTGCCTTCTTATTATATGCCTCTCTCGTGCAGTGGATCTTACTCATGAAAACGGAAAAGCGAAGTCTCTTCGCCATGATTACTGTTGCCAGTGTCATCTTAATTCCCACTATCTTAGGAGCAATTCTCGGCTTACCCGACCCCGTCACTCTTTTATTTTTCCCCATCCCTAACATTGGTCATCTCAGTGCAGGTTCAATTGCCTTCACCCTTCTCGCCCGATGGAGCATCATTATCGCCTGTAACCTACAACTCACTCGTCAACTGAAAAAAGCAGGAGAATCTAACAGCAAAGCCCTATTTTCCGAGCAAAAAACCCTTTCTCAGGTTTAAAAAAAAGTAGGGTGGGCAACAACCCACCTTACCTAAAAGTTCATATTGGGAGGGAGCGGCTACTTAACCGTAACTTTTGCCCCAGCATCTTCCAATTGTTTTTTCATATCTTCGGCTTCGTCTTTTGTAGTTCCTTCTTTGAGAGCTTTCGGGGTTTCTTCCACTAAACCTTTAGCTTCTTTCAAGCCTAAGCCAGTGATACCGCGAACAATCTTGAGAACAGCAATTTTCTTATCAGAGGGAACTTCATCAAGAACCACATCAAATTCAGTTTGCTCTTCGGCTTCTTCTTCAGCGCCGCCGCCAGCCCCGGGAGCTGCTGCCATCATCATGCCACCGCCAGCAGGCGCTGAGGCATCAACCCCAAATTCCTCTTCAATTTGTTTAACCAGTTCCGAAGCCTCTAAGAGAGAGAGCGTTTTTAACTGTTCGAGAATTTCATCCGTTTTTGCAGACATTGGTTTTGACTCCTAAATAAAATGAATAGTTGATTAATCAGCAACAAATTATGCTGCGTCTTGGTTTTCTTTTTCTGAGACTTCCTTGATCGCTCGTGCCAGAGAAGTGGGAACTTCCTTGATACCCGTTGCAATTTTGGTAGTATTGCCATTGATCGCCCGAGCAATTCGTGCAATGAGTTCTTCCTTGGAGGGAAGATCCCCAAGCGCATCCACTTGCTCTTTACTCAAGGTTTGACCTTCCATTACGCCACCGCGTAACTCAGTTTTTTTGGTGGCTTTAGAAAAGTCGCGATAGGCTTTAACCGCATTACTCAAATCATCCTTAACAAATAAAAATGCTGAGGACTCTCTGAGAAAATCTTGTAACGGCTGCCAATTTTCATCCCCATCAACGGCTCGACGCATCAGGGTGTTTTTCGTAACCTTACAAGTTGCACCAGACTCACGCAAACGAGTGCGTAAATCGGCAATTTCAGATACGGATAACCCTTTATAGTCAATCACAACGGTTAGCTGCGATTCCTGTAAGAGTTCTTGTAACTCCGTGACAACCTGTTTTTTATCTTCTAGTGTTCTACCCACACGCGCTTGCACCTCCTAGTATGTTGGTTAATTTCCCCTCTCATCAAAAAGACCCCGGATAATTTCCGAGGTTTGATGACCCACCCTCCCAACCGCCTAAATAAATTAGGCAATGAGGGGACTGTTGGCGCATCTACCTCGGCAGGATATTAAGCATTTTCTGCTCCTGCTGTCTTTGGCATCTGCTAGATTGTTTTTACTTGAGATTTATGCGGCTTCTGGCAACTTGTAATCGCGCAGCGCCGCAATATCGACTTCAATCGCGGGCCCCATACTGGCAGCGACATAAACACTCCGCCAATACTTGCCTTTAGCGCCTGAAGGGCGATTGCGATCAATGGTTTCTTGTAAGGCTTTGAGATTGACTAATAGATCCTCTGCGGAAAAAGAGGCTTTTCCGAACATTACATGAACCACCCCAGTTCGATCAGAGCGGAACTCTTGTTTACCAGCCTTAAATTCCTGAATCGCCGATGCGAGTTCCGTGGTAACGGTTCCCCCTTTTGGTGAGGGCATCAGTCCTTTCGGTCCCAAAATACGCCCTAATTTCGCCACCTGTGGCATCATATCAGGGGTTGCGATTACCACATCAAAATCCATGCGATCATTTTGGATTTCTTGAATCAACTCTTCTGAACCCGCAACATCCGCACCAGCATTGGTGGCTTCATTCACTTTTTCACCACGGGCAATGACAGCGACTCGTATCGATTGTCCGGTTCCACTGGGAAAGAAAACAGTCGTTCTTAACTGTTGATCACTGTATTTGGGATCAATTCCTAAGCGGATATGAGCTTCCGCCGTTTCTTCAAATTTTGCCGTTGCTGTTTCTTTTAATAAGGTGAGAGCCTCTTGGGGATCATAAGGACGATCCTCTACTTTTTCTAATAGCTCTCGCATCCGTCGCGATACTTTTTTTGCCATTTTCATCTCCTTGGGTCAATAGCGAAGCCTGAGCCTCTCCCCGATAAACATCATTAATTTTAATCTTTGAGGGTAATGCCCATATTACGAGCGGTTCCCTCAACCACTTTCATCGCTGCCTCCATATTGTCACAGTTGAGGTCAGGCATTTTGGTTTCAGCAATTTCTTGTAATTGTTGACGGCTAATTGCGCCAACTTTTTGTTTATTCGGTTCACTCGAACCTTTTTCAATGCCGGCGGCTTTCTTCAAAAGAACTGCGGCTGGGGGAGTTTTGAGGGTAAAGGTGAAACTGCGATCTTCATAGACCGAAATTTCAACGGGAATGATCATTCCTGCTTGGTCGGCGGTTTGGGCGTTATATTCTTTACAAAACGCCATGATATTCACCCCATGTTGACCTAATGCGGGGCCAACTGGAGGAGCGGGGTTTGCTTTGCCAGCAGGAAGCGCCAATTTAATAAGCGCAACAACTTTTTTTGCCATAATTAGCCTTGTTTTTCAACTTGATTAAATTCCAATTCCACTGGGGTTTCCCGTCCAAATATGGAGAGGAGAGCTTTCAGTTTGTTTCTTTCGGAACTCACTTCTACCACTTCTCCGTCAAAGTCTTTGAACGGTCCACTAAGGACTACGATCTTATCACCGACTGCAACTTTTGCCTGAACAACCGGTTCTTGTTCTTCGCTTTGTCGGAAAATGCGTTCCACTTCTGAGGGGCTTAAAGGCATGGGTTCAACATGACCGCGCCCTCGCCCGTAGGGGCGTTGTTTTTCCGCACCGACAAAGTTGATGACATTCGGGGTATTTTTAACGATTTGCCAGACTTGGCTATCCATGATCATGCGGATTAGCACATACCCCGGAAAGACTTTCTCTTGGCTCTGTTGCTTAGAACCATCTTTGCGCATTTTAACAATGGGGGTTTGCGGAATTTCGATTTGCAAGAGGCGATCGGCAACATCAAGGGTTTGACTCCGTTGCTCTAAATTCGCTTTCACCCGTTTTTCACATCCAGAAGCCACCTGAATCGCATACCATCTTGGTTTAAGATCAGTGGATGCTTCAGAATTCGGTTCTTGCTGTTCGTTATCTGTGGCAAAACTCATCAAAATACCTGTCCTGCAATCCAAATAAAGAGGTTGTCAAATAGGTAAATAATTGTGGCAACAAGGGTTACCATGAGAATTACCCCTGCTGATTCACTAATTAGTTGTTTCCGACTGGGCCAGACCACTTTTCCGAGTTCTTCTTTCGTTCCTTTTAAGAACTCGACAAGGTCAAAATTCCCTTCTGCTTCTTTAGCTTCTTTGACGTTTCCCTCGGGGCGCTTGCTTTTTTTCTGCTCCTTTTTTGCCACAATGAAATCCCCTTTCCTACGACTTGCATTTTTGAAAAAGTTTCCCCCCGATACCGCTCGAAACTGATAACAGGGGGAAAGACTAATGAGCGCGCCCTGGAGGACTCGAACCCCCGCCATCGGGTTTTGGAGACCCGCGTTCTACCAACTGAACTAAGGACGCACAAATTGAGATTAGTATCTTAGCACATTAGCCCTAGCTATAGTTTAGCATTTTTGGTCTAAACTTGCCGTTATTGCTAATGACTTATTTAACGATCAAAGCGTTGCTTAACACGGGTTGCCTTACCAACGCGATCGCGCAGATAATACAATTTTGCCCGTCGCACTTTCCCACGACGAATGATTTTAATATCTTTTACGCGAGGGGAGTGCAACAGAAAAACCCGTTCTACGCCAATGCCTTGAAACATCCGTCGCACGGTAATGCTTTCGTTAACGCCAGTGTGACGTTTGGCAATGACAGTTCCTTCAAAAGGCTGAGTTCGAGTTTTGCCGCCTTCTTGAATTAAAACGCCAACCCGAACCAAATCCCCCACATAAATGGCGGGGAGATCGGTTTTCATCTGCTCTTGTTCTATGGAGCGGATTATATCTTGAGCATTCATGGCTTTACCAAAAAAAATGTCACAGCCTTTTATAATACAATAAATTTTAAGTTTTGGCAATAGAGAACTTAAATTCTCTTGGGGATGAAAAGAGGCTAATTCAAACTTCTACTTGACTATAATACTGAATAATTTCTTCGCAAGTTTCCACAGAAGCCCGTTGTCTCATGACTTTCACTAAGGCTTGATAGGTGGGTTCATGTCTTTCCAAAAGCGATTTGGCTTGTAATTTTGCCCATTCTTCCTTCTGTTGTCGCTGAGTTTGAGGGTAGCCTAACTCACTTAAAACCAATTGTAACTGAGCGCGATCGTCGGCTCCGCCTTCGGCTTGACCATAGTATAAAATCTCCGCTGCCATACCCGCACACCAAACGGTACAAAAGCGATCTAACATTAAATTAATTTGATTGGCTTGTGTTCCTGCTTCTTGTAAGGCTGTGGTATCAAATTGAACGCCGCCGTTTCCCGGTTGTTGTTGACGGAATGCTTCCCAAGCCGTGAGACTATAGCCGGTAATGGGAATGCCTAAAAAATAAGCCGTGAGGAAATGCCCTGCTTCATGATATAACACTCTTTCTCGTTGTTTAGCCGTGGAAAATAAGTCTAGAAACAGGGTAACACCACGATTTTGCCACGCTAAAGTATCTACAGTAAGTAAAGCCATTACCGTAAATGTTATGCCGGCCGGATAAATCACTGGAATATTAAAAATGGGCGCAGCTAAGGCAAACATCGTCATGGCAAAAACACCAATGGCAATGAGATTAAGGGGTTGCATAATTCAAAAATGAAAATATTTTTAGGGTATAATACGTTAACAGCAGATAAGCAAGTTTAACATTAGCAATGAAACAGTCACCATTTCAGCAAATTATTGAATCAGTGGAAAGTTTACCGTTAGAAGACCAAGAATTCTTAATTGATTTATTACAAAAACGATTAGAGACACAAAGGAGAAAAGAACTAGCTGAAGAAATAGAAACAGTTCGTAAAGAGTTCTCTGAGGGAAATTTCCAATTAGGTTCAGTGAAAGATTTTTTAGCAGAACTTGATCAAGAATGAAACTTGCATGGACACCTAAATCAGTGCGTGCTTTTAAGCGTTTAATTCGTAAAAATCCCAACCTAAAGGCTTTACTGGAAAAAACTTTATTGCAACTATCAGAACAACCATTTCATCCTAGTTTACGGACTCATAAACTTAAAGGAGAATTAGATAATGTCTGGTCATGCTCCATTAACTATAAATATCGCATATTGTTTGAGTTCTGCTATGACTCTCAAGAACAAGAAGAAGTTATTTTATTACTGAATTTGGGAACTCATGAGGAAGTTTATTAGGCAAAAAGCAAAATTTTCTGATTATCCTATTCACAAGTTAGAGATTCCCCCTTCCTAAACTCAGGGAAGGGGAAGTGAATTGACCAAAAGATGCTCTAGCGATCAACTGATCCCATAATGATATCAATACTCCCTAAAATTGCCATAATATCGGCAACTTTCATCCCTTTCAGCAGATGAGGGAGAATTTGTAAGTTATTAAAGTCAGGGGCGCGAATTTTCCAACGCCATGGGAAGACATTATCATTACCAACTAAGAAAATCCCTAATTCTCCTTTACCACTTTCGAGGCGCACATAATGCTCTCCTTCTGGAATTTTAAAGGTGGGAGCCATTTTCTTAGCAATATATTGATAATCAAAGTCATTCCATTGCGATTTTTTACCTTCAGCCATGCGACGGGCTTCCAGGTTTTCATAGGGGCCGCCGGGAATGCCATCACAAGCCTGACGGATAATTTTCAGGGATTCTCGCATTTCTCGTATCCGCACTAAATAACGGGCGAAACAGTCACCAGCAGTTTCCCAATGAATATCCCAGTCAAAGTCGTCATAACATTCATAATGGTCAACTTTCCGCAAGTCCCATTTTACCCCTGATCCTCTTAACATGGGACCGGATAACCCCCAGTTAATGGCTTCTTCCCGAGTAATGACACCAATGCCTTCTAAGCGACGACGGAAGATGGGGTTATTGGTAATTAGTTTTTCGTATTCATCGACTTTTTCCGCGAAATAATCACAGAAGTCGATACATTTTTCTAACCAGCCATAGGGTAAGTCAACCGCAACGCCACCGACTCGGAAATAATTATTGTTAATTAATCTTGATCCACTGGCAGCTTCCCAAAGATCATAAATCATTTCCCGTTCTCGGAAAATATAGAAAAAGGGGGTTTGTGCGCCAACGTCTGCCAGAAAGGGCCCTAACCATAATAGGTGATTGGCAATGCGATTCAGTTCTAACATGATGACACGGATGTATTGAGCGCGTTTTGGCACTTCAATATCCGCGAGTTTTTCGGGGGCGTTAACGGTAATGGCTTCGTTAAACATTCCTGCTGCGTAATCCCAACGACTGACGTAGGGAACGTACATGACGTTGGTGCGATTTTCTGCGATTTTTTCCATTCCCCGATGGAGATAGCCAATGACGGGTTCACAATCCACCACATCTTCCCCGTCTAGGGTGACAATGAGGCGAAGAACGCCGTGCATTGAGGGGTGGTGGGGCCCCATATTCAGCACCATCGGCTCGGTTCTAGTTTCGATCTTTGACATAGATCAGGTGTTCTCTCTTATGTTTTTTCTTGATTAAGAGCGCGTCGCGCTTTTGGTTTTAAATGTTGCATTCTGTTAACTATTATAGGAAGCAATGTCTGCATTCATCTTAATTTTTAGAACTCAATTGTAGAAAAAGGGTTGCTTTTCTGACTCCAGCGTCTGTTCCTTCACTGGCTAGGGTGAGAATGCGAAGGTGATCAAATAAGGGTTTTCCGGCAAGTTCTACGACTCGAAGCAGGGGGAGTTCTTCTTTGAGAAGGGTTTGGCTGTTTTCCCAGTCGAGATAGAAGTAACCGTCATTTTCTGGGGGTAAGGGCGCGATCGCGCTTTGGAATTTTTCACTATTAATCAGTGCATCTTCTCCTTTCGTAAGGGCTTGGGCGATGGCTTCCACAGATGTCCCAAAAATTTCATAATCATCCACATGACCATGAATCCCTTTTACCTCGGCATTAAACTCAATGGGGGCTTGTTTGGGATTAAAGGCGACATTAGAAACGGGCTTAATCACTGTCCAAGCGGTTAGTTTCTGTGAGTCAAAGGCTATATTCCCCACACTGTAACCGCCTTGTTTTGCCTTTTCATCTAATTGCTTAACCACCCTTGCAAGGTTGGTATTTTCTTTATCTTCGGCAACAAATCCCCAATTTCCGACTTTTGGCTTATCTTGTTGGGGTAAGAGAGCTAAGGCATATTCTCCTTTTACTGCTGGGAAAATTTCCTCCCCAAGGGAAATGCCTAATCTTTCTTTTAAGCTGGATTCGAGTTGAGCAATCACTGTTTCTGTAGGTGCGTCAACGGCTAACTGATTTAAGCTCTTCCACAGTTGATCTAAATCCACCCCAGCTGCGGTTAAAACCGTACTACTGGGAAGGTAGTTGAGGGCGTTAACGGGTTGCGATAAGGCGGGATTTCGGTTTTCTTCTTCCCCTACCCCTAAAAGGGCGGTTTGGGCTTTCAAGCCATCAGGCGTAACCCCAAATCCAGCGGTAAGAGTCGGTTGGTTATCTTGTAGGGGAAGCGCAGGTTGGTTGGCAATCCAAGCAGCAACTGCGGGTAAATTTAAGTAAAGTTGACCAATGCGAGGATTGGTAATGGTTTTTTGGGCTTTTTGATAGGGAACTGCTTCTTCTAGGCTTAAACTAGGAACTTGAATATTATTAAGGGCTTCTCTTAAAACTTTCGGGTGGTTGGCAAATAAGACATGATCTCCGACGACTGCACTGGCTAACGCCCCACTTTCAGGATCAGGCTTTTTTTGTAAGGGGCGACGGTACGTAATGTTAACCCCTTTATAGCTTTCAAAGACTAAATCCGTATTTGGGGAAACGGCTTGCCGCGAATAATAGGCTTGTAGAAATTCTTTTGCTAGTTCTTGATCTTCAGTGGAAGCCACAAGAAGATAGCCCGGTTGAACCCCATTAGCGCGATCGCGATCAAAATCTAAGGAGGTAACCGCTAAAGTGATTTCTTCCCCTAACCAAGGCTTAATATCTTGATCATAATCTAATTGACGACTGGCTAAAAACTGGGCTTTAATCCGATCTAATTCTTTTCGAGAGCGCGATCGGATATTTAATGGCGCTCGCAGTTGACGATAGGCTTCCAAGCGATCCACATCCACCACGATTGAAGCCATGACAGGGGCTTGCTTGGAGACAAATTGAGCGGCTGTTGGCGATTTAACAACTCCTCCTGTTTCTAGGGCGAGAGGGCTTTGTTGTAGTAACCAGTTCAAGCTAACGCCAAAGCCAGCTAGGAAAAGAATAGAAACCGTAATTATAGTCAGTAAAAACGAACGAAACTTCATTATTATGCTTTCTCAATGATAAGCGACTTCTCTACCTAACCATTATTTCAGCAATAGTGCATCTCTCAGATAAGTTTCTGTTAAGACTGAAAACTATAGTTACACTTCATTTCACTGATTAATCGACTACTGTAGCATCAAGTATCACTAGCAACGCATCTTTTATTTCATTAGTTAAATCACAATCCAGCTTGACACAATTAAAGATATTCATTAAGATAAAGTTAATTGGTGATAGAAATCATAAATCAGATCAAATAAACCCTTAATAGCAGTCTATTAGCGATCAATTTCTCAGTATGCCATAAGCCTATTAATCATTATGTATAAGTTATCTCACCACCAACTAGATCATTCTGCTTTTTTATTGCGCTCACTCCAAAAGCAAGTGAGTACCAAACCAACCCAAGAAGCTCTAGATACGCACCCCTGTGTAGAAAGTAAAGCGAAACGTCTGCTCGATATTATTGGGGCGACAGTAGGTCTAGGAATTACAGGAGTTTTATATATTCCCATTGCCATTGCCATTTATCTCGATGATCCCGGTCCGATTTTGTTTAGCCAAACACGGGTGGGGTTACAGGGTCGCAAGTTTCGCATCTGGAAATTTCGCTCCATGATTCAGGATGCAGAGAAGCAAAAGCATTTGATTGCTAATGAGGCGAATGGTTATATTTTCAAGAATGAACATGATCCGCGTATTACGAAAGTGGGTCACTTTTTACGGCGCACAAGCCTTGATGAGTTTCCGCAATTTCTGAATGTGTTACGAGGAGAGATGAGTCTAGTGGGAACTCGTCCTCCAACTTGTGATGAGGTAGAAAATTATGAACCCCATCATTGGAAACGTCTGCACGTTAAGCCAGGGCTAACAGGAGAATGGCAAGTGAATGGACGCTCTGAGATTAAGGAGTTTGAAGAGATTGTGGAGATGGATCTCCGTTATCAGCAAAAGTGGTCTGTGGCTTATGACTTAAACCTGATTTTGAGAACTGTCTTAGCGATGTTTAATAAGAAAGGGGCTTGTTAACCATTCTGATCAAGATTCATTTGCAGTTCACTTAATTTTGCAGCTAGCGTTTGACTTTGCTCGGTTTGGAATTGAACGAGACTATCTAGAAGTTGAGTCACTTGCTTGAGATCATGTTGTAATTCTTCCACCTTTTCTTTGGTGGATAAATTATTATTCATTTCTGATTCCCAGCGCGATCGCGCTTCCTCTAATTCCTGCTGTTTTTGTTCAAGATGTTCTTGCTTTTCTACAGAAAACCAGTCAGAGAGCCCTCGGTTTAAAACCGATGGATGAATGGCGAATGAGCACTTTAGTCCTCTGTGTCATTCTATGTTAGAATTAACAAAAGCCCAAAACTAAATGGTGAAAAACCCAAGCGGGCTAATTTAACAGGTAAGGACACAGCTAGGCTCAGATCTAGTCAAGGTCTGTCTCCCATGTTTGAGTGTGGGAAAAGGAAGTGATGAAATGTGATTTGAATCCATTGAATCACAACCTCTTGAATCCATTGAATTTTAATCAATGGAGAACTCAAAATTGTCTCTACTTGATTGAGAATAGAGGTTTTTGCTTTTAGAGAATCAGTATCT
>CAZTXK010000017.1:0-11754 GCA_964617275.1 uncultured Dactylococcopsis sp.
AATTAAGAATCACAACATATCTCCTGATCCATTACGTCCAGGCAAGTATCCTATTGTAGGAAAATTAACTGCCTTTAAGGGTAGTTCCTCAAGAATAGTTTGCAAAATTTATTAGCGGTTTAATCCATGAGTGTTAAAGATACTGATTTGACATCCACCAAAAACGAATTTATTCCCCCAGAAGATGCGAAACGTCGGGTTAGTCAATTTATGTTGACGCTTCAAGATGAGATTTGTAGCAACATAGAAGCCCTTGATGGGAGTGGCAAAAAATTTCAGGAAGATAGTTGGAAACGAGAAGAAGGCGGCGGCGGCCGATCGCGCGTTATTAAAAATGGGGATCTCTTTGAACAAGGCGGTGTCAATTTTTCAGAAGTCTTTGGCGAAAAACTCCCTCCCTCGATTTTAAAACAACGCCCAGAAGCGGAAGGAAATGGCTTTTATGCCACAGGGACTTCCATGGTATTACATCCTCATCACCCCTATGTTCCCACGGTTCACCTCAATTATCGCTATTTTGAAGCCGGCTCGGTGTGGTGGTTTGGCGGCGGCATTGACTTAACCCCTTATTATCCCTTTGCTGAGGATGCGGTGCATTTTCATCAAACCATTAAAACCCACTGCGATCGCCATCATCCTGAATACTATCCTGCATTTAAGCGTTGGTGCGATGAGTATTTCTATATCAAACACCGTCAGGAAAACCGAGGAATTGGCGGGGTATTTTTCGACTACCAAGATGGTCAAGGACAATTATATAAAGGTCCTGATCCAGACGGGAACGCTGCCCAATATAGCAATCAAGTCGGCGAGATTGAACCTCGCAGTTGGGAACAGTTATTTGCGTTTGTTCAAGACTGTGGCAATTCCTTTCTCCCTGCTTATACTCCCATTGCTAAAGAACGCCGTAACATTGACTATGGCGAACGAGAACGGAATTTCCAACTCTATCGTCGCGGACGGTATGTCGAATTTAATTTAGTTTATGATCGCGGCACACTTTTCGGACTGCAAACCAATGGGCGCATTGAATCCATTTTAATGTCGCTGCCGCCTTTAGTGCGCTGGGAATACTGCTATCACCCTGAACCCAATACCCCAGAAGCAGAACTGTATGACACTTTCCTGAAGCCACAAGACTGGGTGAATTGGCAACAAACTTAATCACCAGTAGAGGAGAAAGATTTAATGATCCTCATAGCATCTTTCTCCCCTTTTGTCTAATCCCACTCTCGATCCACCTCAATTAAGATAGTTAATCTAACATAATTCTTGGAAGAGATTTAAAACGAGTTCTGGTTTCTTTGCTAAAGCCCAGGCTTCCACTTCTAAGGCTTTCTCATAGTCATTATGAGGGTTACTCGCATCATCGTAAGTGTCTAAAATGTCTTGAGTTTTTTCATAGCCTAAAATAGAAACATATTGTTGCCAGAGTTCAGTTCTGTAACTTGCAATTGGAGTTAAACCATTGGGATTACCAACGCAGTGTTGAACTGCATGAACGCTTTCATGGGCAATGGTATCAAGGTACTGATCGCTGTAAAAAGCATTTCTTTCTTTTAGCGGAATGCGGTCTTCACATAAATTTAGCGTTCTGTCACCAGGACGATAAAATCCATATCTTATTGTACCCACCTCTTCTTCGCACTTGTAATTAGTAACCGTAATCCCTTTACTTCTTAAGCTGCGAAAAAACTTCCTTGAAAGTGAATCATTAATAAGAGTACCTTGATTCGTTAAAGAACTTAAATCAATACATCGTCCCTCTTCTGTGACAAGATAGCTAATATGGTTACAAGTAGCGATCGCGTCTGAATTAGTAAATCGTTGCGCCACGGCTGGCATATCGGTAGTTGAGATCACGGTAAAAGCCACTAAGAATTTCAGCCACTTCATAGAAATAGTTTTATGGTCTGTTCATCAAATCAATCAAGATTTTTTCAATTATATGATTGATTTAAATTTGTAGGATTATCAATATCACAATTATTAACTAACGCGATCGCGCTTTGCTCAGGGTTCATAACCAAGACTGAAAGGAACAGCTTTTGATTCGCCTGAGGTACTTGGCAAATTTTTACAGAAACGAGACAATAGAATAATATACACAAATTCTCTAAAGATCATAAATTTAATAAAACCTGTGGATACCCTTCGCACTCTGTCTGAAACCAAGCGCACCTTTTATACCCTCCATACTCGTCCCCTTAACTCCATTTATCGGCGAGTGATTGAGGAATTGCTGGTGGAAATGCACCTGCTAACCGTCAATGTAGATTTTAAGTATGACCCCATTTATGCCTTAGGGGTAGTGACGGTGTTTGATACCTTTATGGAAGGATACCAGCCGGAAAAAGATAAAGAATCCATTTTTAATGCTATTTGTAAAGCAGTAGAAGGAGATCCCCAAAAGTATCGACAGGATGCAGAACGAGTGAAGTCTTTGGCAGAAAATACCTCGGGTGAAGCGGTAACGGCTTGGTTATGCGAGTTAAAACCCTTAGATCAAGCCGGAGACTTAAATGATCTCTTGCATAGCATTAAAGATAATCCTAAGTTTAAGTATAGCCGTTTATTTATTATTGGACTTTATACGATTTTAGAAACGGCTAATCCTGATTTACTCAGTGATGATCAAAAACGAAAAGAAGTTTTAGAACAGTGTTGTCAAGCCCTGAATTTACCGAAAGAAAAAGTGGATAAAGATTTAGACCTTTATCGTAGTAACTTAGAAAAAATGCAACAAGCGCGATCGGTGTTAGATGATGTGATTAAATCAGATCGTAAGCAAAGAGAGAGACGACAGCAAGAAAGTTCTGGTATTGAGACAGAGAAAAAAGAGGAAAATACAGAGGTTTAATCAAGTTAAATCAATCCGTTATCTTTAGCTTTTCTTAGTTTGTTGAGAAACTGAGTCGGTGGATGTTATTAGTCATCCTTCGACAGACTCAGGAACATCTGGATTAGTTACCCGTTATGGTATAACGGAAGTCTTCTTATCGAATCAATCATAAAAAAGTCCCCCTAGTGGGGTTAACTAGGGGTTGCTGAGTTAAGCTAAAAATTTGATGAGATCAGGCTTTTAACCGTTAATGAAGCCCAAGCATGTGCCAAGTTTTAACCAACGGTCAAATAACAATCCCCACCAACAATTGGACTTTTTCAGCAACCCATAACTAAAACCTATTAAGCAGCACCTGTTTCCGCTTCTGGCATACTCATTGCCGTTGCTTCTTGACCTTTTTGCTTAAGAAGGCGTTCAATTTCTTGATCGATAAAGAATACCCCTTGTCCTTCAATACCAATCATTTCGATTTTATCAAGAATGGTCTTAAATAACACTTCCTCTTGATGTTGTTCGGACACATACCATTGTAGAAACTGAAGCGTCGCATAATCTTGTTCTTTCGTTGCCAGCTGCACTAAATTGTTAACCTTCTCTGTGACTAACTGTTCATGCTTAAAAGTTTGTTCAAAAACATCTTTAACGGATTGAAACTGGGTAGGGGGAGAGTCAATCGGTCCGACAATTGCTAAACTTCCTTTTTCATTGACATAGGTTAAAACTTTACGCATGTGCATTCTTTCTTCATCAGCGTGTTCATCCAGAAACGCCGCCGCCCCATCTAAGCCCTTAAAAGCACACCAGCAGCTCATTTGCAAATACAAATTGGAGGAATACATTTCACAATTAATTTGCTTGTTCAGAGCCTCAGCCATTGATTCAGATAACATAAATTAACTCCTTACTTTTACCATTTCAATAAATTGAATTGTTCCATATCCACGGTATTGCGATTACGGTAAATAGCAAGAATAATTGCTAATCCCACTGCTGATTCGGCAGCAGCAACAATAATCACAAACACTGAAAACACTTGCCCTTTAATATCCACAGGATCAATAAAACTAGAAAAGCCAATTAAATTTAAGTTAACGGCATTCAGTAATAATTCAACCGACATTAGGACTCGTACCACATTACGACTGGTCACTAAGCCATAAATGCCGATACAAAATAACCCTGCTGCTAGGATTAAAAAATATTCTAATTGTAATTCCATCTTGACTTTTTCTCCTCACTATTCTTCTGAATCATTCTTACCGACAGAAATTAATTCCCGAGGACGTTCTTGTAAACTGTAGGCTTTTGTTTGCGCCAAATTGTTTTCTTCTTCTTCCGGAATTAAGTCACGACGGGCAATAATAATCGCTCCTACCATGGTAATCAAAAGTAAGACTGAGGCTAATTCAAAGGGGAGAAGATAATCACTAAAGAAATGCTTCCCAATTTTAATTACTGATCCTTCGGTAACCACCCCAGCGCGATCGGCAATTGACCAAGGAGTGGAAATTGCCATAGTTCCTAGTAAGGCAAATAAGCCAATACAAACGATTGCTGTGGCAACACTTCTAATCCAACTGCGACTAATCGGAGGAAACGCCTCTTTTTTATTAACCAGCATGATGGCAAATAAAATTAAAACATTCACTGCACCGACATAAACTAAAATTTGAGAAGCTGCCACGAATTCAGCATTCAGTAATAAATATAATCCCGAAATACTAATAAAAACGCCTCCTAGTAAAAAAGCAGAATAAACAATATTTCTGAGTAAAACGACTCCTAACGCTGCACTAAACATCATGACAGCAAGAATGATAAATGAAACAAATTGAATACCTTGTGCTAAATCCACGATTATTTTCCCTTCAATTCTTACGTTATAAACATAGCTAACCTCCCCCAATGGCGATCAGGGGAGACATCAAGCGAGTTGTTAGTTTTTATTCGCTTCTTCTTGCGAGTCTTCCGCTTCGTTTTCTTGGAGTTCTTCCAAAATATCCTCTGGATAACGACCTGCGCGAAGCGATCCTTCTGGCAAGTCGTGAGGATCAGTAACTCCTTTCGGAAGATAGCCCAATTCTCTGAGCGGTGTCACCATTGGATCTTGAGTTACTTTATAAGGGAGACGCCCCATGGCAACATTATCATAGTTCAGCTCATGGCGATCGAAGCTAGCCAATTCATAGTCTTCGGTCATGGAAATGCAGTTAGTCGGACAGTATTCCACACAATTTCCACAGAAGATACAAACCCCAAAATCAATACTGTAGTGTTTGAGTTTCTTCTGTTTTTTCTTGCCAACTTTTTCAAATTCCCAATCCACGACAGGGAGGTTAATGGGACAAACGCGAACACAGACTTCGCAGGAAATACACTTGTCAAATTCAAAGTGGATTCTTCCGCGATAGCGTTCGGAAGGAATCAGCTTTTCGTAAGGATACTGTACAGTAACGGGACGACGACCGAGATGGTCAAAGGTAACAGATAACCCCTGACCGATATATTTGGCTGATTGCCAAGAAGTTTTGGCGTACTCGCCGACTTGTTTGAGGATTTTAAACATAAGTCTTCTCTTTGTTGGTTTTCTTCCAATGATGAAAAGTGGGAGTCAAGAGGGTTAACCCCCAAAGGCTGCAGGGAACGCCAGTTTTAAGCCTGCAGTAATGAGTAAGTTGGCTAAGGAGATAGGGAGAAGGAATTTCCAACCTAAATCCAGGAGTTGGTCAATACGAACTCGGGGCACCGTCCAACGCAATAAAATGGCAATAAAGACGAGGAAGTAGGCTTTTAGCAGCGTCATTATAATCCCTAGAGCAGCCGTTGAAACCTGTAGCCAAGGGTTATTAGCACTGACTCCAAACCAGTCTGCCATTTGGCTTAACGGAATCGGAAATTCCCAACCCCCGAGATAAAGAATGGAAAATAAAATTGCTGACAGAACAAGGTTCACATAAGAACCCAGAAAGAACAGGGCAAACTTCATCCCTGAGTATTCGGTTTGATATCCCGCAACTAATTCCTCTTCTGCTTCAGGTAAGTCAAAGGGTAAGCGTTCACATTCAGCGAGGGCGGCAATCCAGAAAATGAGGAAACCCACCGGTTGCCGCCAAATATTCCAGCCTAAAATGCCATAGCCTGCCTGTTGTTCCACGATATCAATGGTGCTGAGGCTATTAGACATCATAACTACGGCTAAAACGGCAAGCGCAAGGGGAATCTCATAACTAATGGATTGCGCAGCGGCTCTTAACCCGCCAATGAGAGAGTATTTATTATTGGAGGCATATCCTGCCATTAATAGCCCAATGGGAACGATACTCGAAAGGGCAATCCAGACAAAAATTCCCATCCCGAGGTCAGTAATAATCAGATTTTGCCCAAAGGGAATAATGAGATAGGACAAGAAAACAGGAATTACCACCAAAACTGGTCCCAAAGTAAATAAAAAGGGATCTGACTTACCCGGAACAACATCTTCTTTAAAAACTAGCTTAATGCCATCAGCGACGGGTTGGAGAACCCCTAGAGGTCCCGCATATTCTGGACCAATCCGTTGTTGGGCAGCAGCGGAAATTTTTCGCTCTAACCAAACGCTGACTAAAACGCCAACGGTGGCAACAATAATCATAAGGAACATGGGAAGTGGCATCCAAAGGGCTTTAGCCGCCCCAGGCGGAATGCCAAACCCTTGGAGAGATTCAATAAAATTAGCTCGGAGATCAATTCCTGAATTCATGTTTTTGTGATTAAATTTGCATATTCTCGTCAATCAAGTAAAATTACTCGAAAGATTAATCAGATTTAATTAAGATTTGTATCCTACCGTCTAGTATATCGTTGACGGGGGCTTTTCTGGGCAGGGCAAAACCAGAAACTGCTTATAGGTTTGATGATCGTTTTTCAATCGATAAGTAGGAGACCCCATGAGAGCCAACATATTGCTGTGTGGGTCGGAAAATGCGATTTACGGTTAATTGCTCTTTCCAGTGGGCAAGCCATCCTGCAACCCGAGCAATGGCAAAAATGGGGGTAAATAAGTCAGTAGGAATCCCTAAATGACGGTAAACTAGCCCTGAGTAAAAGTCCACATTAGCATAAATGCCTTTGTGACCGAGTTTTTCTTCCACGACTTTTTCTAATTCCACCGCAATCTCATAATAGGGATCTGATTGAGTTTTCTCAAACAGTTTTTCTGCTAAGTTTTGCAGAATAGTTGCTCTAGGGTCTTTAACGGTATAAACGCGATGACCAAAGCCCATAATTTTTTGTTTTTGCGCGATCGCGTTTTCGACAAAGGGACGCACATTTTCCACAGAGCCAATTTCATCTAACATGGAAATGACTTCTTCATTTGCCCCGCCATGAAGCGGACCGGCTAAGGTTCCGACAGCTGAAGCCATGACGGCATAGGGATCAGTGAGAGTAGAAGCAGTGACCATTGCTGAGAAGGTCGAAGCATTAATGGTGTGTTCGGCGTGTAGGGTCAGGCAAACATCAAAAACTTGCGCGGCAAAGGGATCAGGTTCTCGTTCAGTAAGCATATACAAGAAGTTACTGGAGTAATCGAGATCATCGCGAGGTTGAACCGGATCATTCCCTTTCCGCATCAGTTGAAACGCTGCCACCATAGTGGGAATTTTCGCTAGGATGCGAACCACAGCTTCTCGGATATACTCAGGATTATCTAACGCCCGACGGGAATAAAATAAGCCTAAAGCGCCGGCACAGGCTTGGAGTGCGTCCATGGGATGACCGCTTTCGGGAAAACATTTCATCATATCCCGAATCCGATATTTAATCCGCCGATGGTAACGGACTTCGTTCTGGAAGTTCTCTAGCTCCGTTTTAGACGGTAATTCTCCCCAAATCAGCAAGTAAGCTGTCTCTAAGAAATTACTGTACGCTGCGAGTTCTTCAATGCGAATCCCTCGGTATTCTAAAAGACCTTGGCTACCATCAACATAACTAACTTCGGAACGAGTGGCGGGGATTCCTTCTAAACCGGGCTTATACTCGCAGACTGCCATAGCGTAACTACCTTATCTATAAGAACACAGTGAATCTGACAATAATTTATCGCAAAATTGCTAACGATAGTGATTCTGATTTGACAGTTCCCCTTTCAATACTAGGAAAATTCTAGATAATGGAGAAATATCCCTCGATAAGAAGCCATCAACTCTATTTTGGAATCTTTTATATGTCTTGGACTCGGCTGATCAGCGCAATTATCGCGATTATTGTTGCTCTGGGAATGATTGTTTTGGGCGGATGGTATTTTACCCTCGGCTTTTGTGTAATTGTTTTTCTGGGACAACTGGAGTATTTTCAACTGGTACGGGCGAAAGGCATGGAACCAGCAGCAAAAACAACCTTTGTGGTTTCTCAGCTTTTGTTGATTACTGCCGCGATCGCGCCCTCTTTGACGGATGCCATGTTTCCAGTGGCAGGAACGTTAATCTGTTTTTATTTACTTTTCCTCCCTAAAATGTCCACCATTGCTGATATTGCCACTTCCTTACTGGGACTTTTTTACGGAGGCTATTTACCCAGTTACTGGATACGCTTACGGGTAGGACTTGATCTAGAGGTGGAATCAGTTTTACCCTTTAATGGCTATTGGCCCCAGTCTTGGTCGGATTTAAGTCATTTTCCCCAAGGCTTGGCGGTAACTTTCTTAGCCTTTGGTTGTATTTGGGCAGCCGATATTGGTGCTTATGTCATGGGGAAATCTTTAGGGAAAACCCAACTCTCCGACATTAGCCCAAAAAAAACAGTAGAAGGGGCAATTTTTGGAGTTATGGGGAGTATTGCGATCGCTGAGTTAGGGGCTTGGTCGCTGCATTGGCAATGGTGGGCTATTAGCGGTCTCGTGTTCGGGGGGATGATTGGGGTGAGTAGTTTGTTAGGCGATTTAACCGAGTCCATGATCAAGCGCGATGCCGGTGTTAAAGATTCAGGACAACTGATTCCCGGACATGGAGGGATTTTAGATCGCACTGATAGTTATGTTTTTACCGCGCCTTTGGTTTATTATTTCTTTACGCTCTTTTTACCGCTACTAGGAAAGTCAATTTAAAAATTCTGGAAGACAACAGTTCTAGAATAGAGGGTGATGGCATAAAAATAAGTTATAAACAATATGACTGCATCGGTGACGGCTCAAGATAACCAAGTGTTTACCCAAAAAATTAAGGGCGCTCGTCGTGCTAGTAATTACTTTTGGGCAATTATCGCCATGATGGGCGGTGTGGGGTTTCTGCTTGCTGGCTTGTCTAGCTATTTCAAAATTAATTTACTGATTGTCAGTGATCCGCGAGGATTACAGTTTATTCCCCAAGGGATTGCGCTAACTTTTTACGGAGTCGCTGGTTCCCTAGTTTCTCTCTATCTTTGGTTGGTAGTCCTTTGGGATGTTGGCGGCGGCTACAATGAGTTTAATAAAAATACCAATCAAGTTAAAATTTTCCGTTGGGGATATCCTGGCAAAAACCGCCGCATTGAAATAGATAAAAAACTAGATGATGTGGAGGCGGTCAAAGCAGAAATCAAAGAGGGCTTAAACCCCAAACGTTCCCTTTATTTACGAGTGAAAGGAAGTCGAGAAATTCCCCTGACTCGGGTTGGGGAACCACTCCCTCTTACTGAATTGGAAAATCGGGGAGCGGAGTTGGCTCGGTTTTTAGGTGTGCCGTTAGAAGGAATTTAAAGCAATTATCGTTATGTCTAAGATCATTAAATCGTGGCTGTGGCCCTTGTTTTCAGTGCTACTCGCGATCGCTGTTTTGATTAGTGGTTGTAGCCCCAGTGCAGAAAGTCAAGAAAACCAAGTTTCCCAAACCAATGAAATTAATATGAGTGAGTTACCGAAGTTAAATGGAAAAGCGACCGTTGAATTCACTGTTAACGGGTCTCCCATTACGATGGAAATCAATGGGGATTTAGCCCCAATTACGGCTGGCAATTTTGTAGATTTAGTGCAAAGAGACTTTTATAATGGACTAACCTTTCATCGCGTGGTAAAAGAACCCCAACCCTTTGTTGTGCAAGGGGGCGATCCCAAGGGAAATGGCACGGGTGGATTTGTTAACCCTGAAACCGGTCAAAAACGTTCCATTCCCTTAGAAATTGTGCCAGAAGGGGAATCTGAACCCATTTATGGCAAAACTCTCAAACAAGCTGGTGTGGGAGGAGAGCCTGAGCTTAAGCATACTGAGGGGGTTTTATCAATGGCGCGATCGCAGATGCCCAATTCTGCTTCCTCTCAATTTTTCATTACTTTAGCCGATGTTCCCTTCCTAGATGGGGATTATGCGGCTTTTGGAAAGGTGGAAAGCGGCATGGATGCGGTGAAAAATATCCAAGTCGGCGACACCATTAAATCTGCAAAAGTGGTTTCGGGATTGGAAAATCTCCAACAGTAAGTAGGAACGCGATGGCTTCGCCGGCTCCGAAGGAGCATCGCGCTATTATGAAATTATCGTCGAGCGCGATCGAGTCTCATGTATCAAACCGATCCCCCCTTACCGCCAAAAGAAACCCTTCCCACCATGTATGATCTTCCCAGTGAAGATCCTGAGGAGCCTGGTTTGCCGGATGAATTTCATGATTTACAGCCGCAACTGTTACGGGAGACTTTCCAACCTCCCACTTATTCGGCTGAGGAAATTTTTACTGGTACTGACCTCAATCTTTACTATGACGTTCATCATCCTTTATGGCATAAACGCCCGGATTGGTTTGCCGTGGTGGGAATTTCTCGCCTTTATGAAGCGCAAGATTTGCGTTTAAGTTATGTGATTTGGCAAGAAGGAGTCAGTCCATTAGTGGTGGTGGAATTGCTTTCTCCAGGAACAGAAAAAGAAGACTTAGGGCAAACCCTACGAGAAGTTAATCAACCTCCCACTAAATGGGAAGTCTATGAGCGAATTTTAAGGATTCCCTATTATGTAGTGTTTAATCGCTACACCAATGAGTTGCGAGTCTTTGCCCTACAAGGAGAACGATATCAGGAATTAAATCTAGAAGGGGGACAATTTTGGATTCCGAGTGTAGAACTGGGATTAGGAGTGTGGCAAGGGACTTATGATGGCATTAATCGGCAATGGTTACGTTGGTTTGATGCTGGCGGGAATTGGATGCCCACGTTAGCAGAACAACGAGAACAGGAACGAGAACGAGCGAATCAACAACAGCAACAATTTGAACAGGAAAAACAACGAGTTGAACAGGAAAAACAACGAGCTGAACAAGAAAGGCAACGGGCCGATCGGTTAGCTGAAAAGTTACGAGAATTAGGGATTGATCCTGATACACTTTCATAATTGCATTGAGTAATGAATCTGCAAAAGTAGTTTCTGGATCAAAAAATATCACTCAATCCTAATCGCTAGTAGGGGCAAATAATACTTGCCCTTACGCAATTCATTTTTAAGTCTCCCATATCCTCATAAATTAGTATCTGAGCAAATACTTTATGTTTGAAATTGAATATCTTACCGATAAATCTGGTCAACCAAAAGCAGTTGTGATTCCAATTGAAGTTTGGAAAGAATTCTTTCCAGAAGAAGACATTTCTCTAGAACAGTTATCAGATAAGTTAGAAGATTACTGTCTTAATAAAGCTATGGATGAGGCTAAGGAAACTCCATTATTAGACCGTGACGCAGCTCTAAAATACTTGGAGGAGTAATTTGGAGGTTGAATATCGCCAACTTTGATTTGAATTACTGATTAACTCAATATTACCGTTAATTTTTGATACTACAATTTTCACTAAAATTAGTTACTAATAACGAATAACAAATTGGTAGAAGTTGTTGTGACAGGAATCGGTTGCTGGACAGGGCTAGGAAACCTAACCCAAACTTGGCAAAATTTGCTAACAGGTAAGTCTAGTATTGCTT
>CAZTXK010000017.1:11854-18177 GCA_964617275.1 uncultured Dactylococcopsis sp.
GGAAACCTAACCCAAACTTGGCAAAATTTGCTAACAGGTAAGTCTAGTATTGCTTTAAAACAGCCCTTTTCTAAACTTCCTCCTTACCCTTTATCACTACTTAACAAAGAACCCACATCCTTAAAAACAATTACAGAAAAAGTGGTTAAAGAGGCATTAGCAGATGCAAAATTAAGTCCGCCTTTACCGAATTGTGGGGTTGCCGTGGGATCAAGTCGAGGATGTCAGGGAAAATGGGAACAATGGGCGCAAAATGGAGAAACTCCGCTTAACTGGCTTGAAACCCTTCCCCAGCAAGCCGCCATCACCACAGCGCAAATTTTAGGATCAACTGGAACCGTTTTATCCCCAATGGCTGCCTGTAGCACAGGGATATGGACGATCGCGCAGGGATATCATTTAATTGCTTCAGGAGAGTGTGAACAAGTGGTGGCTGGTGCAGTAGAAAGCCCCATTACTCCTCTAACATTAACTGGTTTTAGTCGTATGGGCGCGTTAGCCAGAACAGGCTGTTATCCCTTTGACGGGCAACGAGAAGGACTCGTTTTAGGGGAAGGGGGAGCAGTTGTTGTCTTAGAATCTCTCACCTCAGCAAGGAAACGAAATGCTTTTATTTATGGCGAAATTATCGGTGATGGCGTGAACTGCGATGCTTATCATGTTAGTGCGCCGAACCCTGATTATGGCTGTGCCAGTGAAGTGATTAAAACTTGTTTACAAAAAGGAAATGTCTCTCCCGATGAGATTAATTATATTCATGCTCATGGCACCAGTACACAACTTAATGATCAACGAGAGGCAGCGTTAATTCAATCTTTATTCCCGCCTCAAGTGGCTGTGAGTTCGACAAAAGGGGCAACGGGACACACTTTAGGGGCTTCGAGCGCGATCGGGGTTGTCTTTGCTCTCAAGTCCTTACAAACACAAATTTTACCGCCCTGTGTGGGATTAACCGAGTCAGAATTTCCCTTACAGTTTGTCCGAGAAGCTATCTCTAGTCGGATTAATTATGCGCTAGTCTTAAGTTTTGGGTTCGGGGGGCAAAATGGGGCAATTTTATTGAAAAAAAAAGTAATATAGCAGTGACCAGTAACCAGTGACCAGTTACCAAATAACGAATAACAAATAACAAATAACGAATAACGAATAACTAATGACTTTCCCTCTGAGAAATTAATTCCTTCACCTTTTCAATCACCGTTTCCAAATGTAGGGGTTTGGCAATATACTCATCTGCCCCGGCTTCTAGACAGCGATCGCGATCGCCGGGCATTGCCATAGCAGTAATAGCAATTACAGGAACTTCTTGCCAGTAAGGGATTTGACGCAGTTCATGGAGAATTTCAAAGCCATCCACTTCTGGGAGTTGAATATCGAGGAGAATCAGATGAGGAAGTAATTCGCGCGATCGCAGTTCAGCCTCCATTAATTGTTGCATGGTTCGACCATCATAAATTACTTCTACCGAATATCCTTCTAACTCTAATACCTGACAAATCAATGCTTGATTAAATGGCTGATCTTCAACCACTAAAATTCGTGGACTATCTGTTGCTTGGGGTTGATCTTGACCTAACGGCCGACTAATTTCCTCTTGAGACTCTTCCTCCTCTTCTTCTATGGTTTCTGTTTCCTCTGCTTCCCCTTTTTGACTCCGTAATTCAGTTAAGGGAAGCCAAACCCGAAAGACACTTCCCTCCTTTTCTTGTGACTCCACAGACACAGTTCCCCCATGTAATTCTGCAAGGCGTTTGGTTAGCGCCAATCCTAATCCGGTGCCTTCATGGCGACGAGTGAGGGAAGAATCCAACTGTTGAAAGGGGCGAAATAATAAGGCTTGTTTTTCTTTAGGAATGCCAATGCCGGTATCCGAGACTTCTAAACATAAATAAGGGGTACTGCTGTTAACAGGACTATGATCAGGACGGGTTTCTTCTAATAATTGATTGCCATAGCATAAATTACCACTTAACTTAACTTTGCCCTCTTCTGGCGTAAACTTAATCGCATTAGACAAGAGATTAATTAAAATTTGTCGCACCCGTCGTTCATCTAATTGAGCGCGGTCAATCTGATACTCTAATTCTAAGGATAGGGCAATGCGTTTTTTATCAGCCCGTGGCTGCACCATCCGTAAACATTGACTACATAGACTATGAATAACCACTGGTTGTAACTCTAACTCAGTTTTTCCAGCTTCAATTTTAGAGAGATCGAGAATATCATTAATCAGTTGCAGTAAATGCTCCCCACTGCGTTTAATCGCTTGGACTTGTTTAATCTGATTCTCACTGAGGGGATCTTTGCGCTGTCGTTCGAGTAAGTCGGCAAACCCTAAAATACTATTGAGCGGCGTTCGCAGTTCGTGAGACATGGACGCGAGAAATTCTGACTTCATCTGCGAGGCTTGGGCTAAGTTTTCATTGGCTTGGCGGAGGTTTTGCTGAACTTGCGCCCGTTCAATAGCAACCCCTAAAGTGCGACAAGCGGCTAACACCATATCTTCTTGCACTTGATCTTCTAAAGAATTTTCCACCCGAGACTCTAAGGTTAAAACTCCGATAATTTCGCCGCTATATCCAGGAATAGGAAAGATGCCTAATTGTCCAATGCCGGGATTGCGAAATGCTTCCATCGCTTGAGGATGATTGGCATAATCTTCCACAAATAGGGGTTTTCCACTTTCTACTACCTCCCAAAGCAACCCCTGTCCATAGGGAATGCCTTGTTTCATCAGTTCTTCCATTTCAGGAATAGAATCCCCATAGGTGGCAATAAATTGAGAGGTAATTTCATTAACTAACATCCCGGCACGCCGATTTTCGCCATCCCCTGTAATCACTTTTACATCGCCAAAAGAAGCATTGGTGGTTTCAATGAGGTAAGAGAGGGCAAATTGACCAATGGTTTGAATATCGGCTGCTGGCTGGAGGCGTTCCGTTAACCCCAGCAGAAATGTCATCCGTCGCAGTTCTCGATTAACCACTTCCTCAGAATCTAATTTCATAGATAGTTGGCGAATATTTAGGATATATCCCCCGTCACTGGTAGCGGTTACTAAAATGTGTAAATTCTCTCCTGATGGCTGCTCAATGTTACAAGGGGTGGGGTTAGAATCAGCTTTTTGGATAATGTCTTCTAAAATTTGTTGCTGGGCGGTTGACCAATTGCCCTCCTGCGCCATTTGGTTTAATATTTCCTTTTGAGAGGGTTGAGAGTTAAGCCACTGTTGAGAGAAGTTTCCTAAACTTTGGAAAGGTTGATTATAGTTGACGAGGCGATGGTTAGGATCAAATAGCGCGATCGCGCGATCGATTTGCTCTAAAATTAAGGCTTGTTGCTCTTTTAGCCGCTTCAAGTCTGACTCTTGGGGTTCTGATGGCATTATCAACCTAGATAATAAATAAACGCTTAACTCCAGTGTAATTGACCAACGATCTTGCTTCAGGCTTTTTGCTAAATCACAATCATCAAAATTTCAGTTCTTATTCAATGCATTCTCAGAATGTTTTGGGAGAGTAATAATAAGACAAGACTTCCCATTCCCAAAATATGGAATTAACTATTCCCAAAACGAAACAGAAACAATTTAGAAACGCCCAAAACATCATTGCCATTATTGTATTTCTCCTTTGTTTCACTATCTATGTTTGGTTTGCCCTTAGCGGCGACAATCATTTACTTACGCCAACAGGGTTGAAAGAGACAGTTCAGGAATTAGGTGCTTTTGGCCCCCTGATTTACATGGGGATTTTAGCCTTGTCAGTGGTGGTTAGCCCGATTCCAGGCGCACCTCTCGTGATTGCAGGGGGCGTAATTTGGGAATTTCCCCTTGCGGGAATCTATAGCATCGTTGGTGGTTTTAGCGGTGGGGTTTTTGCCTATTTAATCGGTCGTTATTTCGCTGCTTCTACCATTGAAGCTATTACGGGAAAATCCATCAACCTTGGCAAAAAGTATCAAGAACAATCAGCCGGTTGGTTCGTCTTTCTCAGTCGGTTGCTTCCTGTACTCCCCTTTGGTTTTATTAGTTATGCTTCAGGAGTCGCCCGTTTACCCGCTAGTAGCTATCTTGTGGGCACATTGCTCGGGATGATACCCCCCACCCTACTTTTAAGTTATTTTGGTAAGTCTTTAACTCTCTCTGTGGTTCAGGAAAATATGATGCTTATTCTTGCAGTTATCCTTGTCGTTACTTGTCTTTTCTTCCTCCTGAAATTCTTCCGAACTGTTAAACTGAGCATCAGGGGCAACAAAGCAAGCCTTCCCTTACAATCAGAAAAGAATGATTATCATTTTAGGAGTGGGATCAACTAATGGTGGCAACTCAAACTTCTGTACCAGTCACAGTATTAACGGGTTATCTTGGAGCCGGGAAAACAACGCTTCTTAATCGCATCCTAACCCACGAACATGGCAAAAAAGTTGCTGTGGTCATTAACGAATATGGGGAAGTGGGAATTGATAATCAGTTGGTGATTGATACTGACGAAGAAATTTTTGAAATGAACAACGGGTGCATCTGTTGTACAGTACGTGGCGATCTCATTCGCATGATTGGGAATTTAATGAAGCGTCGCGATAAGTTTGATCATTTGGTTATTGAAACCACCGGAATTGCTGATCCTGCCCCAGTCATTCAAACCTTTTTTATGGATGAGGATGTGCGAGAACAAACTAATTTAGATGCCGTTGTCACGGTTGTAGATGCCAAACATATCCATCAACATTGGGATGCCGAAGAAGCCCAAGAACAGATTGCTTTTGCCGATGTGGTATTACTCAATAAGACGGATTTAGTGACTGCTGACGAGTTAAAAACTTTAGAACAGCGCATCCGTAGCATGAACGCCATGGCGAAAATTTACCCCACTCAGGATGCACAAGTGGAGATGGATCATATTTTAGGGGTACAGGCGTTTAATCTCGATCGCGCTTTAGAAGTTGATCCTGATTTCTTGGGAGAAGATGCCCACGAACATGATGAAACAGTCGGATCAATTATTATTAAAGAACAAGGAAAATTAGACCCAGAAAAACTGAATAATTGGATGGGAGAATTACTGCGCGATCGCGGCCCCGATATTTTCCGCATGAAAGGGATTCTCAATGTCGAAGGCGAAGACAATCGCGTGGTTTTCCAAGGGGTTCATATGTTATTTGATGGTAAAGCGGATCGCCCGTGGCTACCTAATGAAACGCCGAAAAATGAATTAGTATTTATTGGTCGTAATCTGGATGAAGCGGAATTAAAAGCTGGATTTCAAAGCTGTTTGAGTAAGAGATGAAAAGTCGCATTGCGTTTCAGCCCACTTGGGAAAAACAGTTATCTGATTATATTACGGCGGTTAAATGGTCAAGAACCGGTCAGTATTTAGCTGTCAGTTCTGCTGCAGGAGAAGTTTTATTATTTCGGGGTGAAAACTTAGAACAAGTGTCGCTACAGCCACCGACAGGGCTTTCTATAGATTGCCTCGAATTTTCCCATGATGATCAATTTCTCGCTTGTGGGGGGCAAAGTGGAACCGTCACCATTTGGGATTTATCCCCAGAGTCTCCCCAATGTCTGAGTAATCTCGAATATCCTTCGACATGGATTGATCATTTAACTTGGAATCCAGTGAATAACGAGTTGGTTTTTAGCCTTGGGAAATATGCCCAAGTTTGGGATGCAGAAACCCAAGAAATTATTACAACGCTTAATTTTGCCAGTTCTTCGGTTTTCGATTTAGATTGGCGCAATGATGGTTTATGGTTAGCCGTGGGAGGGTATCAAGCCACGCAAGTTTGGAATGCCCGAGACTGGGATGATGATCCCGAAATTGTGGAAGTTCCTTCGGCGAGTATCTCCGTTAAATGGTCTCCTGATTGTCGCTATCTTGGCTGTGGCAATCTTGATAGTAATCTTGTGGTTACTGAATGGGGAAATCCCAACCCTTGGCTAATGCAGGGCTTTACAGGGAAAGTGCGACAGTTAGCTTGGTCAGCGTTTCCCACTCGTTCCGGTGCGCCTCTATTAGCGGCTTGTAGCGGTTCCGATATTGTAGTCTGGCAACGTAGCAACAATGAAAACGTCGGTTGGAGTGATGAAGCTGTAAGTCATGATTCATCAGTTAGCGCGATCGCGTTTCACCCCAAAACTGTCACCCTCGCCTCGGCGGGAAAAGATGGAAAAGTCAACCTCTGGCATCGCGGTCAAAAATTACTACAATCCTTAGAAGGGGTTTTTAATGGGTTTACCTGTCTCAATTGGCATCCCCAAGGAAATCATCTGGTTGCTGGCGGAGAAGATGGAGAAATTATCTTCTGGTCACAACACAAGA